>NZ_FRCS01000033.1 GCF_900143005.1 Cryptosporangium aurantiacum | reverse complement strand
CGACCCGACGGCACCACCCTCAACCCACCCTGACACCACGCCTGAACCCGCCGACCACCCGGAACGCCACCGCGCTCCGGGCCATCGGCATGCCCACGGGCCAGCACAGCCCAGGCTGCGTCGGCCGCCGCCGTGCCGCTCCTATACTCCGCACGGTGGAACCCGGTGCTGCGCGGATACGTCTGACGCCGCTGTCGTACATCATTCTCGGGCTGCTGGACTTCGCCGGTGAGTCAACACCGTACGAGCTGAAGACCCACGCCACCCGTACGGTCAACCACTTCTGGGTGGTCCAGCACGCGCAGTTCTACGCGGAGCCCGAACGGCTGGCGGGCGCGGGGTACCTGGGTGCGCGCCAGGAGGACGGCGGTCGTCGTCGCCGGTTCTACGCGTTGACCGACCGGGGTCGGGACGCGCTGGCCTCCTGGCTGGCCGATCCGACCACGGACTTCATGGAGTTACGCGACCACGGCCTGCTCCAGCTGTGCTTCGGAGCCGAGCGCGGGCCGCTCGCCGAGGCGCAGCTCGCCGTGCACCGCGCCAAGCTGGACGAGTACCTCGACCTGATCGCGCAGGGTGCGCCGGGCCCGGCCGGGATGCGGCGGGTGCTGGAGGCGGGCGTGGCGCACGAACGCGAGTGGATCCGCTTCTGGGGCGAACAAGCGTAGAACCCTTGTTCGATAAGCGGGAGCGGGCGTAGAGTCAGGCCATCCGCGACAGTCAAAGTTGGATGGTCACTGATGGACGATCAGGACGCGTCCGCACCACTGGACGCCGCGTGGTTACGTGAACTGTGCCTGGCCGCAGGCGCCGACGACGTCGGCTTCGTCGCCCTGGACACGCCCGGCCTGGAGGACGAGCGCGACTACGTGCTGGAGGCGCTGCCGAGCACCCGCTCCTTGATCGCCGTGTGCGTGCGGCTGGCCAGGGAGAACTTCCGCAGCCGCGCCACCAGCAACGTCAACACCGAGATGGACACCGCGATCCCCGTGCTGGACCGGATCGGCCACCGAATCAGCGTCGCACTGCAGGACCGCGGCTACCGGACGCTGTACCCGTCGGTGACGTTCCCGGTGGAGGCGCACCGGTTGCCCTCCCGCGGCTGGGCGGTGTCGTACAAGCCGGTCGCGGTCGCCGCGGGGCTCGGCCACATGGGCATCCACCGCTGCGTCATCCACCCGAAGTTCGGCAGCTTCATCGGCCTCGGCGCGGTGCTCACCGAGGCGGTGATCACCCCGTACTCGCGGCCGCTGGACTGGAACCCGTGCCTGGGCTGCAACCTGTGCGTGAGCGCCTGCCCGGTCGGCGCGATCCACAACGACGGCAGCTTCGACTTCAGCGCCTGCTACACGCACACGTACAGCCAGTTCGTGAACAACTTCGCCGACTGGGTCGAGGACATCGCCGACAGCGCCGACGCCGAGGACTACCGGCAGCGCGTCACGCCGGGGGAGACCGTCGGGAAGTTCCACCGGCAGTACCGGTCCGGGTACTGCGTGTCGGTGTGCCCGGCCGGTGAGGACGTCATCGGCCCGTTCCTCGCCGACCGCAAGCAGCATCTGCACGACGTCGTCCGGCCGCTGCAGCACAAACCGGAGTACGTGTACGTCACCGAGGGATCCACCGCCGAGGCCTACGCGCGGAAGAAGTTCCCGCACAAGCCGATCCGGTACGTGGAGAGCGGTATTGCGCCGCCGGACGGTATCGACGCGGCACCGGAGCCGACGTGAACGCCCCGAACCGGAACTGGCCCGCGTTCCACGTGCCGGTGGACCGCTCCGGCGGCGTGCGCGCCCACCCCACCGCGATCGCGGTGCGGGCGCGGGCCGCGGAGGACGCCGGGACGCTGGACGCCGCCTGGCTGCGGGAGCTGTGCCTGGCGGCCGGCGCCGACGACGTCGGGTTCGTCGCTCTGGACACGCCCGGCCTGGAGGGCGAGCGGGACTACGTGCTGGAGGCGCTGCCCGGCACCCGCTCGCTGATCGGGTTCTGCGTCCGGACCAGCCGAGACAACCTCCGCAGCCGGTCGACGAGCATCGGTAACCGGGACGTCTCCACCACACAGGAACTCGTCCACGAGGCGGCCCGGCACATCTGCCTGGAGCTGCAGCACCGGGGCGTCCGGGCGCTGTATCCGTCGACCGGGTTCCCGATGGAGGTCCAGCGGTTCCCCGGGCGCAGCTGGGTGGTGTCGCACAAGCTGGTCGCGGTCGCCGCCGGGCTCGGCCACATGGGCGTGCACCGCAACGTCATCCACCCGCGCTTCGGGAACTTCCTCGTGCTCGGCACGATCCTGATCGACGCACCGATCAGCGAGTACTCCCGTCCGCTGGACGGGAACCCCTGCATCGGCTGCGGCCTGTGCGTGACGGCCTGCCCCGTGGGGGCGATCCGCCCGGACGGCGACTTCGACGTCCACGCCTGCTCGACGCACAACAACAGCCACGACCTGGACGCGTTCGCCGGCTGGGTCGAGGACATCGCGGACAGCGCGGACGCCGCCGACTACCGCAGCCGGGTGACGCCCGGCGAGACGATCTCCCGGTGGCAGAGCCTGTCGTTCAGTCCCCAGTACCGGTCCGGGTACTGCGTGTCAGTGTGCCCGGCGGGGGAGGACGTGATCGGCGCCTATCTCGACGACCCGGACCGGCACGCCCGTGAGTTCCTCGTCCCCGTGCAGCAGAAGCCGGAGTACGTGTACGTCCGGCCCGGCTCGGACGCCGAGGACTACGTCCGGGAGCGGTTTCCGCACAAGACGGTGCGGCACGCGCGTCGGTCGGTCGTTCCCGAGCCGGATCTGGACGCCGAGCCCGAGCGGGTTCCCGGGCCGGAGCCGGTTCCCGGGCCGGAGCCGGTTCCCGGGGCCGAGCGGGTTCGTCGGCCCGAGCCGGTTCCCGGGTCCGAGCCGGTTCCCGGGTTCGGGCCGGATCGCGGGTTCGGGCGGGATCGCGGGTTCGGGCCGGATCGCGGGTTCGGGCCGGATCGCGGGTTCGGGCGGGATCGCGGGTTCGGGCGGGATCGCGGGTTCGGGCCGGATCGCGGGTTCGGGCGGGATCGCGGGTTCGGGCGGGATCGCGGGTTCGGGCGGGATCGCGGGTTCGGGCCGGATCGCGGGTCCGGGCCGGTTGCCGGGTCGGGGTCGGGGCTCGAATGAACCGGCTCGACCGGGACCTGCCGGTCTTCGAGTTCTACACCGATCGCGCCAGCGGCGCGCGGCTGGAGCTCCATCCTTGGTTCTCCGCCGGCGGCCGGCAGTACCTGGGCTTCACCCGGCTGCTGCCGCCCCGCACCGGTCGAGCGCCCGCTCACGTGCATCCGGGTGTCGAGCAGCGCTCGCTGCTGCTCGACGGCACCGCCGCCCGCTACCGCCGGAGCGGACGAGGGGGCCTACTGCGCCCCGGCGACGACGTCGTGATCCCGCCCGGCGTGCGGCACACCGACCCGTACAACCACACGGACGAGCCGATCGTCGTCCGGTCCCTGTTCTCGCCGGGGCCGGTGTCGCTGCTGTCCCACAGCCGGACGCTCGGCCGGGCGATCCGCGACGGGAACGTCAACGACCAGCAGGAACTGCCGCTGCCCCACCTGCTCGCCGTGCTCGCGCAGCCGGGCTCGGTGACGTTCGCCGCCGGGCTGCCGGTGGGCCTCCAGCGGCGCGTGCTGCTCCCGCTCGCGGCGGCCGTCGCACGTCGGAAGGGCTACCGCCCGGCCCCGGGGCTGCGGAGAGCGCGGTAGGCGGCGTCAGCCACGGAACGGGTAGCGAGCGAGCACGGTGCGTGTGGACGTGTCCGTGACCGTCCAGAGCGCTTCGTGTGCGGTGACCGGCACCGCCAGATCATGGCCGCGTAGCGCGTCCCAGCAGCGGGCGGGTGACTCGGCCGTGCGGGGATGCGCGATCGTGGCGTGGAACGGATATCGGCCGTGCCGCTGCGGTGGCCGGAGCAGCTCGGTGCGCAGCGCCGCCAGACGACCCGTGGGGTCGTCGACCAGCGCGAACACGCCGCCGCGTCCCTCGTCTGCCGCGGTGATCCGTCCGATCGCCAGCGGGATCGGGGCCGTCACCGCCGCCACTCGGCGCAGCCGTTCCAGCAGCAGCGGTGTGTCGACGGTCTCTTCCGGATAGACGACCGTGACGTGTGCGGGGGCGATTCCCCGCATCACCGGATCCCAGACCGCCCGGAGCGCGTCGATCGCCTGCGCGGCCGGGCCGTCGAGGTGGACGGTGACGTGATGGCGAGCGGTCATCCCGCTCCTCTCGGGCTGCCCGCCGGGCGCCGTCGGCGGTGGAGCTGTGAATCGTGGGGTTGGAGGGTCAGGTGTGGTGAGCCGGACGGTAGCGTCCCGGTTCATGACGTCCCCTCACGATCCCGCTCCGAGCCCATCGTCCGGCCCACCCGGGCCGCCCGGGGCGGCCCCGGCTTACGGACCGCCGGGGTCGGCACCGTCGTACTCCCCGCCCGGATCCCACCAGCCCGGAAACGCCCAGCCCGGCTACGCGCCGGGCGAACACGCGCAGCCGGGGCCTGCGCAGCCGTCCTACGGCCGGCCCGGCCAGGAGCAGCCCGTTTACGGACAGCCGAGCCAGGGACAGCCCGCGCAGGGGCAGTCGGGGCAGGGGCAGCCGGGATTCGGGCAGCCGGGCCAGGGACAGCCCGCGCAGGGGCAGTCGGGGCAGGGGCAGCCGGGATTCGGGCAGCCGGGCCAGGGACAGCCCGCGCAGGGGCAGCCGGGCCAGGGACAGCCCGCGCAGGGGCAGCCGGGCCAGGGACAGCCCGGCTACGGACAGCCGGACCAGGGGCAGCCGGGAATGGCCCAGCCCGCCTACGGGCAGCCGGGGCAGGGGCAGCCGGGAATGGCCCAGCCCGCCTACGGGCAGCCGGGGCAGGGGCAGCCCGGAATCGGGCAGGCGGCCTACGGGCAGCCCGGGAGCGCCCAGGCCGACTACGGGCAGCCGGGGAGTGCTCAGCCCGGCTACGGGCAGCCGGGGAGTGCTCAGCCCGGCTACGGGCAGCCTGGGAGTGCTCAGCCCGGCTACGGGCAGCCGGGGAGTGCTCAGCCCGGCTACGGGCAGCCGGGGAGTGCTCAGCCCGGCTACGGGCAGCCTGGGAGTGCTCAGCCCGGCTACGGGCAGCCGGGGAGCGCGCAGTCCGGACTTGGGCAGCCGGCGTATGGGCAGCCGGGGGCGCCGGGGAAGTCGTCCGGGCGCAAGACCGCGCTGATCGTCGTCGGCGCGCTCGTCGCGGTCTGCCTCGTCTTCGGCGTGATCGGCGCCGTTGTCTGGAGCAGCGTCAGCGGCTCGTCGGACACGCCGACCGCGGCCGACGAGAACCGGGACGACAAGGGCCCGTCGGTCGCCCTGAACCAGCCCGCCCGCGACGGCGCCATCGAATACACGGTGAAGACCGTCAAGTGCGGCCAGCCGACGGTCGACGCCGGTGGCGGCCTCGTCTCGACCGCCAAGGGCCAATTTTGCCTGGTCACGATCGGGGTGAAGAACGTCAGCAGCGAGGTGCAGCAGTACGAGGCATCGCTGCAGAAGGCCTACAACGCGGCCGGTGACGAGTACGAGACCAACGTGGAGGCCACGGTCCGCGCCAACGACCAGATGCTGTTCTTCACCGACCTCAACCCCGGCGACAGCGGCGACATGGTCGTCGTCTGGGACATCCCGAAGGACCAGGCGATCGCGAAGATCCGGCTCTTCGACGGTTCGCTGGGGACCGACGGGGTCCTCGTCACGGTGTCGTAGAGCCGCTCAACAGCGACTTTACGTCCTCGACCAGCGCGTCCCGCCAGCGGACGTCGTCGCGCAACCCCGGGCCGAACACCGCGTCGAGCCGCAGCAGCGCGTCGACGACGGCCGCGGCGTCGGTGCGGCCCCGCACCGACGCCAGGTCGGCGGCGCGCGGGTCGTCCAGCGGAAGCTCCCGGCCGGCCGCGTCCCGGCCCAGCGCGACGTACGCCATCCACGCCGCGACGCCGAGCGTGGCGTAGCGGGGGACCCGGCCGGCGGCCAGCGCGTCGGCGACCCCGCTGACCAGGCGCTGCGGCAACTTCTGCGTGCCGTCCATCGCGACCTGGACGCAGGTGTGCCGCAGACCCGGGTCGGCGAACCGGGCGAGCACCGTCTCCCCGTACACGGAAAGGTCGACACCGGACGGCGGCGGGACGGTCGGCGCGAGGTCCGCGAGAACCCCCTCGGCCACCGTCCGCAGTGCCGGGTCGGCGACCGCGTCGGCGATCGTCCGGTGCCCCCGCAGCGCCCCGAGGTAGGCCAGCGTCGAGTGGACGCCGTTGAGCAGCCGCAGCTTCATCACCTCGTACGGTGTGACGTCGTCGGTGAGCTGCACACCAGTGCGCTCCCACGGCGGGCGCGGCGCCGCGAAGCGGTCCTCGAGCACCCACTGCGAGAACGGCTCGGCGACGACCAGCCCTTCGTCCCGGACGCCGGTGAGCGCGGCGGCCTCGGCGCGGTCGGCGTCGGTGGTGGCCGGGACGATCCGGTCGACCATCGAGGAGGGGAACGTGACGTGCGTGGCGATCCAGCTGCCCACGGCGTCCCCCTCGGCGGACGGTAGCGCGGCGCAGAAGTCGCCGACCAGCCGTTCCACCGCCGCACCGTTGGCGGGCAGGTTGTCGCAGCAGACGACGGTGAGCGGCCCGGCGTCCGCCGCCGCACGGCGTTGCAGGCCGCGGACCAGCCGGCCGACGACCGTGACCGGGGGCCGCCCGGCCAGGTCCGCGCGGACGTCCGGGTCAGCGGTGTCCAGTCCGCCGCTCGCGGTGCGGCGGTAGCCCTTCTCGGTGACGGTGAGCGTCGCCACCGTGACCCGCGGATCGGCGAGAAGATCGAGCACCGCTGCCACCTGAGTCGACCCGTCCAGCACTCTCGCCACGGCGCCCACGATCCGGACGTGTCCCCCCGTCAGCACCCCGTACACGCCGCCCTGCGGTGCCAGCTGGTCCCGGACGGTGGCCGAGCGCTGGGTGACCCCGCAGATTCCCCAGCCCGTAGCGTCCACCTCGTCGGTATAAACGGCCAGGTGCGCACGCGCGAACGCGCCCAACCCGAGGTGCACCACCCCGACCGCGGGCGCCGGACCCTGGCGGCGCAGCCGCCTCACAGCACGGCTCCGAGCTGCCACGGCACGATCTCTTCGCCGCCGACGCCGAGTTCCTCGCTCACCGACCGCTCCCCGGACGCGACCGCGATCAGGCGGCGATAGACCTCCGCGCCGACCTCGGCCAGCGGCCGGCCGGTCTCCACGACGCCGGAGCAGTCCACGTCGATGTCCCCGCTCATCTGCCGGGCGAGCGCGGCGTTGCTGGCGAGCTTCACGGTCGGCACCGGCCGCGATCCGAACGCCGACCCGCGGCCGGTGGTGAACGCGATCAGGTGGGCGCCACCGGCGACCATGCCGGTGGCCGAGACCGGGTCGTAGCCGGGAGTGTCCATGAAGATCAGACCACGGCGACTCGGCGCTTCGGCGTAGTCGACGACCTCCGCGAGCGGGCTGTGGCCGCCCTTGGCGATGGCGCCGAGCGACTTCTCCAGGATCGTCGTGATGCCCCCGGCCTTGTTGCCCGGCGACGGGTTGCCGTCGAGCGTGGTGCCCTGGCTCGTGGTGTACCGCTCCCACCAGGTGATCCGGTCGAGCAGCGCGTCGCGGACGCCGTCGTCGACCGCCCGGTCGGCGAGCATCTGCTCGGCGCCGTAGATCTCCGGGGTTTCGCCGAGCAGGCTGGTGCCGCCGAGCGCGACCAGGTAGTCGCTGGCGACGCCGAGCGCGGGGTTCGCGGTCAGCGCGGACCAGGCGTCGGAACCACCGCACTGCATGCCCAGCACGAGGTTCTCGACGCCGACCGTCGTGCGGGTGGTGCCGCGCAGCCGCTCGGCCATCCGGTGCACCTGCTCGACGCCCTCGGTGACCGCCGCGGCGGTGCCCCCGGCGTCCTGGATCGTGTACGAGGCCACCGGCACGTCGATCTCCTCGACCAGGCTCGACAGCGCGTTCACCTCGCAGCCCAGCCCGACGACGACCACGCCGCCGACGTTCGGGTGGCGCGCGTAGCCGGTGAGCGTGCGGCGGAGCACGTCCCAGCCCGGGCCGCTGTCGGCCATCCCGCAGCCGGAACCGTGGGTCAGCGCGACGACACCGTCGACCCCGTCGGCGTGCAGCGCGCCGACGTGGTCCTCGGTGCGGCGGGCGACGAGCTTCGCGACCGTGGCCGAACAGTTGACCGTGGTGAGCACCGCGACGTAGTTACGGGTGGCGATCCGCCCGTCCGGCCGGACGATGCCCTGGAACGTGCGCGGCAGGTCGTCCGGGACGGCCGAGATCGCCTGCGATGCGCCGCCGGTGGCGCGAGAACCTCCGCCCGGCATGCCGACGTTGTGCACGTGGACGTGGTCGCCGGCGGTGATCGCGGCGGTCGCGACGCCGATCACGTGGCCGTACTTGTGGATCGGCGCGCCGGGGGCCAGGTCGCGCAGCGCGATCTTGTGTCCGGCGGGCACCGGCTCGCGGGCGACCAGACCGTCGGCCACCTCCCCGGCCGCCAGCGGATCGAGGACGACCGCGACGTCGTCCGTGCGGGCCAGGCGCAGTACGCGTGCAGTCATCGGGAGCCCTCCTCGGGGCGATACAGCGCGGTCGACCGCCGCACGACCAGCTCGGTGCCGAGCGTTGCCCCCTCGGCGTTGCGCAGTAGCTGGTCGACGGCCTGCTGCCCGGCCTCCTGCCGGGGGAACCGCACGGTGGTGAGCGGCGGGTAGGCCATCTGCGCGATCGCGATGTCGTCGAAGCCGACGATGCTGAGGTCCTCGGGGATCCGGACGCCGTAGCCGTGCAGGCGGTGCATCAGCCCGATCGCCATCGCGTCGTTGTAGGCGAGGACCGCGGAGACCCCACCGAACAGCACCCCGTCGGCGGCCCGCTGACCACCGTCGAACGTGGAGGACGCGCCCTCGACCTCGATCAGCTGCACACCGAGCGTCACCGCGGCCTCCTGGGCGCCGGTCAGGCGCTGCCGGTGGGAGTACCCCTCGGCGGGTCCGACGTAGGCGATCCGGGTGTGGCCCAGCGACCGGAGGTGCTCGATCGCCCGCGCCGCCCCACCGGCGTTGTCGACCGCGACCGACGGCACGCCCGGCACGGTCCGGTTGACCACGACCAGCGGCACCCGGCCCGCGGCGACGGCCCCCAGATCAGGGGCCGGCACAAGATCGGCGGCCGGCACAAGATCGGCGGCCGGCACAAGATCGGCGGCCGGCACCGGATCGGCGGCTGCCACCAGGTCGGCGTCGGGCAGCCGGGAACCGCACAGCACCAGGCCGTCGACCTGCGGCGCGAGCGTGGTGAGCAGGTCACGCTCGGCGTCGGGGTCGTCGCGGGTGTCGGCGAGCAGCGTGGTCAGCGACCGCTCGTGCGCCCGGCCCTGGATGCCGGCCACGAGCTCGGGGAAGAACGGGTTGGTCAGGTCGGGGACGATCACGCCGAGGTAACCGGTGCGGCCGGTGATCAGGCTGCGCGCCGCACGGTTCGGCCGATACCCCAGCCGCCGCACCTCCGCGAGGATCCGGGTACGGGTCTGCTCGTCGACCCGCTCGGGCTGCGTCATCGCCCGGGACACGGTCGAGGTCGACACGTCCGCTGCCCGCGCCACGTCGGCGAGCGTCACCGCCATGAAGTTCTCCTTCGGTCCGGCACCATCGTGCAAGCGATTGCACGCAGCCGTCAACGCCTACCGGTTGCCCGGCAGCAGAGATCGTGCAATCGTTCCCACGGCGTCGATCCACGGAGGACACCGATGGCCCCGCTCGCTCTCCACCCCGACCGCGCGCTGCCTGCCGAGCCCGGCGTCCGCGCGATCGCCCGTCGCCTCTACGCGGCGACCGCCGGGCTTCCGCTGGTCTGCTTGCACGGCCATGTCGACGCCGCCGAGCTGGCCGCCGACGTGCCGTTCACCGACCCGGCCCAGCTCCTCGTGGTGCCCGACCACTACGTCACGCGGATGCTCGTCTCCCAGGGCGTCCGCCCGGACCAGCTGGTCGCCCCGGGCCTCGACCCGCGGGAGATCTGGCGGCTGTTCTGCGCGTCCTGGCCGCTGTTCCGGGGGACGCCGTCCCGGTACTGGCTCGAGCACGAGTTGGTCGAGCTGTTCGGGATCGACGAGCGTCCCGGCGCGGACAACGCGGACCGCCTCTACGACCGGATCGCCGAGGTGCTCGCGCGGCCGGAGTTCCGGCGGCTCGCGCTGCTCGACCGGTTCGGCATCGAGGTGCTGGCCACCACCGACCCGGCCACGTGCGACCTGACCGCGCACGAGAAGCTGGCCGCGGCCGGCTACCGCGGCCGGATCATCCCGACGTTCCGGCCCGACGCGGTCGTGTACCCCGACCGCCCCGGGTGGCGGGCCGATGTCGACCTGCTCGGCCGCCTGGCCGGGGTCGACGTCTCGAACTACCACGGCTATCTGGACGCCGTGCGTCGGCGCCGCCGTGCGTTCGCCGACGCCGGGGCGCTCGCGACCGACCACGGCCACGACACCGCCGACACCACCCCGCTCCCGGACGACGAGGCCGAGCGGATCTACGCGGCGGGGCGCACCGGCTCGGCCACACCGGCGCAGGCGCAGGCGTTCGCCGCGCACCTGCTGTTCCAGATGGCCCGGATGTCCTGCGAGGACGGCCTGGTCCTGCAGTTGCACCCCGGCGTGCTGCGGAACCACCACGACGGGATCGCCGCGGCGTACGGGCCGGACCGCGGCTTCGACATCCCGGTCGCGGCCGAGTTCACCCGGGCGCTCCGGCCGCTGCTGCAGGCGTTCGGGCACGAGCCGGGGTTCCGGATGGTGCTGTTCACCGTCGACGAGACCGTGTACGCGCGGGAGCTGGCGCCGCTGGCCGGGGCGTACCCGTCGATCCGGCTGGGGGCGCCGTGGTGGTTCCTCGACTCCCCGGACGGCATGCGCCGCTTCCGCGAGGCCGCGACCGAGACCGCCGGGTTCGCGAACACGTCCGGATTTGTGGACGACACCCGGGCGTTCGCGTCGATCCCGGCGCGGCACGACCTGGCACGGCGGATCGACGCGGGGTACCTCGCGCGTCTCGTCGCCGAACACCGGTTGGGTGAGGACGAGGCACACGAGACCGCGATCGACCTGGCGTACCGGCTGCCGAAGGCGGCATACCAGCGGTAGCGCCGACGAACCGCGGCCCGGGCGGCGCGGCCGGGGCTCGGCGGCGGTGCCGGACGACGCGGCCGGGGCCCGGCGGGGCGGCCCGGTGACGCGGCGGCCGGGGTGGCCGTCAGGCCGGGCGGGAGGTTTCCAGCGCGGCCCGGTGCCGGCCGTAGACGACGCCGAGGAACCGCTCGACGGCCTCCGCGCAGGCGTGCGCGCGCACGGAGCTGAACAGTTCGAACGCGTGCTGGGCACCGGGGAACTCCGCGTACGCGACCGTCGACGTCGACGTCGCCCGCAGGTCCTCGGCGAACCGCCGCGCGGACTCCACCGGCACCAGCGAGTCGTTCGTGCCGTGCAGCAGGAACATCGGCGGCGCGTCCGGGCGGATCGCGGACTGCGGCGACGCCTCACGGAAGATCTCCGGCGCCTCCGCGAACGTCTGCTTCACCACGGGCGGCGGCGCGGGGCAGCTCGGTGGTCAGGGCTCCGGCGGCGAACGACGGGATCGCCAGCGGGCCGCGCCGGGCTACCGGCCGGAGGGCGTTCGCGGTGTTGACTGCTGCCGCAGCGCCGTGCAGCAGCGCCAGTGCACCGACCAGGGCTCGGGTCATTCGTGCACCCTAACCACGGCTGCGCCGCGCGGGCGGGAAAATCGGCTCAGTGATCCGGGACCTTGCGGCTGTCGCGGAGCTCCACATAGGGCTCCTCGTCCCGGGGGTGCCCGGACGCGATCGCGCGAGCCCGGTGCAGCTCGGCGTCGAGTTCCGCTCCGAGCAGGATCGCGATGTTCGAGATCCAGAGCCAGATCAGGAACACGACGACGCCGCCGAGCGCGCCGTACGTCGCGTTGTACGAACTGAAGTTCGCGACGTAGATCGCGAAGCCGACCGACGCCGCGATCCACAGCACGACCGCGAGCAGGCCGCCCGGCGTGATCCACCGGAAGCCGGCCTGCTTGGCGTTCGGCGAGGCCCAGTACAGCAGCGAGAACATCAGGCTGACCAGCAGGACCAGCACCGGCCACTTGACGATCGACCAGATCATGACCGCGGTGTCGCCGACCTTGAGGAGTTCCCCGAGGCGTTCGGCGAGGCCGCCGGTGAAGACCACGATCAGCGCGCTGATCACGAGCATCACCCCGACGACGATCGTGACCACGACCCGGATCGGCAGCGTCTTCCAGACCGGGCGGCCCTCCGGCACGTCGTAGATGACGTTCGACGCGCGCATGAACGCACCGACGTACCCGGACGCCGACCACAGCGCACCGGCCAGACCGAGGATCGCGAGCGGGCCGGCGATCGTGGAAGATTCGGTGAGGTCGCGGACGCTGCCCGTGAGGATCTCCTGGGCCGGGCCGGGCGCGATCCCCTCCAGGTTGTCGAGCAGCGGCTCCCGGACCGATTCGCCGACCAGGCCGAGTGCGGCGGCGAGCAGGATCAGGCCGGGGAAGATCGACAGCACGCCGTAGTAGGTGAGGGCGGCCGCCCAGTCGGTCAGGCCGTCGTCGTTGAACTCCCGCACGGCACGCCCGATCGCGGCCAGGCGCGCGCCGATCGTGAGCTGCGCCGGCTTCTCCGGCGCCGCGCCGTTCCGCTCGTCCGCGCCGTTCCGCTTGCCCTTGGCAGTCCGGTCGTCGTCGGCAGCCCGCGCCTCGGCGGCTCGCTTGTCGTCGTCGGCCCGGTCGTGATCGGCAGCCCGGTCGTCGGCGGCAGCCCGGTCGCGGGAGGCAGCCCGGTCGTCGGCGCCAGCCCGGGCCGCGGCGGCCCGGTCGGAGTCGGCGGCCCGGTCGGAATCGGCGGCCCGGTCGGAATCGGCGGCCCGGTCGGAATCGGCGGCTCGGTCGTCGGAGGCGGCCCGGTCGGGCTTGGCGGGCCGGGCACCGGCGGCCGGCGCCTCGGCGGCGGTTCGGTCGTTCGGGTCGTCCGGACCGCGGCGGTCGCGGTCTCCGGGGTCGTCGCGGGTCTCGCGGGCCGCGCGGCGGTCGGCGTCGTTCCGGGTCTCGGGGTCGCTCATCGTGCACCTTCCGGGGGACGCGATCGGGTCGGCCGTGTCGGCCTGGTACCCGACCCGAGCGCCACCTACCCGCCCCAGTTGACCTCAACCTCAGTTGAGATGTGACGCTGTGCCGCATGAACGATCTCGCCGCGTACCTGTCCCGGATCGGCCACACCGGCCCGGTCGCCCCTGACCTGCCCACGCTGCGGGCGCTGACGCTCGCCCACGCCACCACGATCCCGTTCGAGAACCTCGACCCGTTCTCCGGCGTGCCGGTTCGGCTCGACCCCGACGCGGTGCGCGCGAAGCTGATCACCGATGGCCGGGGCGGCTACTGCTTCGAGCACAACCGGCTCCTGCAGTCGGCACTGGACGAGATCGGGTTCGTCACCGGGAGCCTGCAGGCGCGCGTCCTGTGGGGGCAGCCCGACGACGCGGTGACCTCGCGCGGCCACAAGCTGCTGCGCGTCGACCTGGACGGGGTGACCTACCTCGTCGACGTCGGGTTCGGCGGTCAGACGCTCACCGCGCCGATCCGGCTCGCCGCGGACGAGGAGCAGGAGACCCCGCACGGGACGTTCCGGCTCGTCGCCGACGGCGTGGGTGGGTGGCGGCAGCAGTCCCGGATCAAGGACGAGTGGCGGACCACGTACCGGTTCGACCTGACCCCGACCTACCCGGTCGACGACGAGGCCCCGAACTGGTATCTCTCCACGTTCCCGGCTTCGCACTTCGTCACCGGCCTGACCGCCGCCCGCCCGACGCCCGACGGGCGCCGCCTGGCGCTGGGTGGCCGGGACTTCGCCGTGCACCACCCGGACGGCCGGACCGAGCGGCGTCGGCTGGAGACCGTCGACGAGCTGCGTGCGGTGCTCGCCGACGAGCTGCTGATCGAGTTGCCGGCCGGCATCGACTCCGCGCTCAAGAGCCTGTTCTGAGTCGAACGGATATGTAATCGCACTTTTCTGTCATAGCTCGTCTCGAATCAGCCACCTACGTTCGCAAAGGAGAAACGCCGAGACCAGAGTGGAGACTCGCATGACCTCACCCGTGCTCGTCACCGGCGCTACCGGGAAGACCGGTCGGCGCGTGGTGGCGCAGCTCGTCGCCCGAGGCGTTCCGGTCCGGGCGGGCGTCCGGGGCGGCAGCGCTCCGGACGGCGCCGAACCGGTGCGCTTCGAGTGGCGCAACGTCCACACCTACCGACCCGCACTGGCCGGCATCCGTGGCCTCTACCTGGTGCTGCCGCCGTTCGTCGTGGATCCCACCGGCTACGTCGGCACGCTGCTGCGGGTGGCCGCAGCGGCCGGGGTGCGGCGGATCGTGCTGCTCACCGCGCTCGGCGTCGACCGTGGAGACGCCACCGCCCCGATGCGGCGCGTCGAGTGGATGGTCGAGGAGAGCAGCATCCCGAACACGATCCTCCGCCCGGCCCCGCTCATGGAGAACTTCTCCGAGCCGCACTGGGACGGGGCACGCCTGGCCATCGCCGAACGCGACGAGTTCGTCCTGCCCGGCGGCTCCGCCCGGGTCGGGTACGTGTCGGCCGACGACGTCGCCACGGTGGCGGCCGCCGCGCTCACCGAGGACGGCCACGCCGGGAAGGGCTATTCGCTCACCGGACCCGAGGCGTTGACGCCGCCTGAGATCGCGCAGGTGATCAGCCGGGCCGTCGGCCGGCCGGTCCACCACGCCGAGGCCGACCCCGACGGCGTCCGGTCGTTGCTCCGCGCCGCCGGTGCGCCCGAGGACTACGCGCACCACCAGGCGACCGGCGGCCTGACGGTGCTGACCGGCGAGGTCACGTCGGTGACCGGACGGCAGCCGACGTCGTTCGCCGCGTTCGCGCGGGCTGCCGCCGAGCGCGGCGCCTGGCGCGCCGTGTCCACGTCGTCCGCCGGCCGAGGGGACGCGGAATGACCGCACCGACGTCCCGGCCGGTCGCGCTGATCACCGGAGGGACGTCCGGTATCGGCCTGGCCACCGCGTCCCTGCTGGCCAAGAGCCACACGGTGGTGGTGACCGGCCGGAACCCGCGCTCGCTGGCCGCTGCGATCCGTGCCCTACCCGACGACGCGATCGTGCTGAGCGCCGATGCCGGGTCCCTCGCGGACGCCGACAGCGTCGTGAACGTCGTGACCCGTCAGCTCGGCCGCGTCGACGTGGTGTTCCTCAACGCCGGGATTGGTGTGATGCGGCCGATCGACGCGGTGGACGAGGCCCTCTACGACGAACATTTCGCGGTCAACGTCAAGGGGCAGTACTTCCTGCTGCAGAAGCTCCTGCCGCTGCTGGGCGCCGGGAGTTCGGTCGTGTTCAACGCCGCGCTCGGCGCGTTCCGGCCGGTGCCGAACTGGTCGGTATACAGCGCCACGAAGGGCGCGCTGCTGTCGATCATGCGCGCGCTCTCGGTCGAGCTGGCCGGCCGCGGAATTCGCGTCAACGCGGTCTCGCCGGGGCCGATCGAGACCCCGGCGATGACGAAGCTCGGCCTGACCGACGACGCGTTGGCCGGGTGGCGGGCCGAGACCCAGCGGTACGTGCCGCTCGGGCGGGTCGGTGCCGCGGACGAGGTCGCGCAGGTCGTCGCGTTCCTCGCCTCACCGGCGGCGTCGTTCGTCACCGGCGCCGAGATCGCCGTCGACGGCGGGATGCGTGTCGCGTGACGCCGCCGTTCATCGTCAACCGGAAGGAGCACAGCGAGATGGGTTCGAACTCGTCCCCGGCGGCGTTGATCACCGGTGGCACCTCGGGCATCGGGATGGCGACCGCGCGGCTCCTGCACACCCGGGGCTACCGGGTCGTGGTGACCGGCCGGAATCCGCGGACGCTGGAGGCCGCCCGCCGCGCGCTGCCGGACGGCGTCACCGTGTTCTCGGCCGACGCCGCGTCGCTGACCGACGCCGCGCGGGTCGCGGCCCACGTCCGGGACCATGTCGGCACGCTCCGGCTGGTACTGCTCAACGCCGCCCTCGAACAGGCGGCGCTGTTCGAGGAGGTCGGCGAGGTGAGCTTCGACGCGCACTTCGCGACCAACGTCAAAGGGCACTTCTTTCTCGTCCGCGAGCTGCTGCCGTCGCTCGCGCGCGGCAGCGCGGTGGTCTTCACCAGCTCGATCATCGCCGACAAGGCGATGCCGACGATGTCGGTCTACAGCGGAACGAAGGGTGCGCAGATCGCGCTCGCCCGGGCGCTGGCCGTGGAGCTCGCGCCCCGCGGCATCCGGGTCAACGTGGTGGCTCCCGGTCCGGTCGACACCCCGGCGCTGGAGAAGCTCGGGCTGCCCGCCGGCCAGTTGCAGGCGTTGAAGGACGACATCGTCGCGCAGGTGCCGCTCGGGCGGTTCGCGACGCCCGAGGAGATCGCCGGTGCGGTGGCGTTCCTCGGGTCGCCGGACGCCACGTTCGTCACCGGCGCGACGCTCGTGGTCGGCGGCGGCTTCGGAGTAGCCAGTTAGCCGGTGACCAGGGCCACGCCGGCGACCAGCAGCGCGACCGCCTTCACCACCTCCAAGGCGACGTACCCGAGGTGCGCGCGGGAGCGCGGGCCCTCGGTGTCCCCGGCGAGGACCCGCGCGGTGCGCTTCGACAGCCACGGCCGCACCACGATCAGCTGCACGGCCAGCGCGGCCAGTGCGACCACCGACGCGACGGTGGCGGAGGCCCCGTACTCCGCCGCCGTCGCCACCGCGACGACGACCGCCGCGCCGAGCACGACCTCGGCGACGTTCAGCGCGCGGAACACCAGGCGGCCGATGCCCAGGCCGATCGGGACCGTCACACCCGGTGCCCGGAACTTCAGCGGCGCCTCGAGAAACGAAATTGCCAGAACCATGCCGAACCAGACGAACGTCGCCGCCACTCCGAGTGCGGCCATCGCAGAACCCATGGCCCGAGCATCCACCTTCGGTGGCTGACCCCGGTGATCACCCCTGAGGACGCCGGGCGCGGCGCCCGGAGAGCATCACCGCGAGCACCAGGACGCTGACCGCCAACACGACCGACAGCCCGGCCACCAGCGACGGCTCGACCCAGCGGGAACCGGGCGGACTCTGCAGGTTGACCACGAGGCTCCGCACATCGTCGGCCGCGAGCAGCGCCAGGGGAGGCCCCGGTACGCGGCGGGGTAGGCCCGCAGCAGGCGCCGGTAGCGGCGTTCCAGGACGGTGCTCACACCGCACCGCCGGTGGCCGGACGCGCGGCGGGGGACCAGCCGCGGGTGCGCAGCCGGGTCGACGCCGCCTCGACGTTGCGCTGCAGCCGTTCGGTCTCCGCCGCGAGCGCCTCGACGCCCGGCGTCGTCAGCCGGTAGTAGCGGCGCAGCCGTCCGTCCACGACCTCCTCGTGGTCGGCCTCGACCAGGCGGTCGTCGACGAGCCGGTCGAGCGCGCCGTACAGGGTGCCGGGCCGGAGCGTGACCCGGCCGTCGGACAACTCGGAGACCTCGGTGATCAGCCCGTAGCCGTGCAGCGGCCGGAGGGCGAGCGCGGTCAGGATCAGGAACGTGGGTTCGCGAAGCGGCGGCATGTCTCGCAATATATCGGAGGCAAAGATATGACGTCTAGGATTGCATTGACTTGAGCGGGAGACGGACGGACACCGTGGTGCCGCCGGACGGTGGTGCGGTGACGGTGATCGTGCCGCCGTGGGCCTCGGTCAGCGCCCTGGTGATGCTCAAGCCCAGGCCGGTGCCGGGGATCCCGCGGTGACGGGCGGTGCTGGCCCGGTAGAACCGGCGGAAGAGCTGGTGCAGCTCCTCGCTGGGAATGCCGATCCCCTCGTCGCGGACCGTGAACTCGGCGGCCCCCGCGTCGCCGGCCAGACCTACGTAGACGTTGCCGCCGTCCGGGCTGTACTTGACGGCGTTGGTCAGCAGGTTGTCGGCGATCTGCCGGAGCCGGTGCGGGTCGCCGGTGAGCGGCAGGTGGTCCGGCAGGTCCGTGCGGAGCGTCACCGCGTTGTTCGCGGCGGCCGGTGAGACGGCGGTCAGCGAGTCGGTGATCACCGTGACTAGATCCAGCGGCTCCGGGTGGATCGTGAGCGACCCGGACTCCAGCGCGGTCAGGTCCAGCAGGTCGTCAATGATCGCGCGGAGAACCCCGGTGTTGCGGGTGATCACGTCCAGCAGTTGACGGTCGGACTCCGGCCACGCGTCGGCGCCGCCCGCGAGGAGCTCGGCGTAACTGGCGATCGACGTGAGCGGCGTTCGCATCTCGTGGCCGACCAGCGCGAGGAAGTCGTCCTTGGTGCGGGCCAGCTCCAGCGCCAGGTCGTCGGCGCGGCGGCGCTCGATGAAGTGCCCGACCTGGGCGGCGATGCCGGTGAGCAGGTCGATCAGCGACTCCGCGTCCTCCTCCCGGTGGTTGGCGTTGCACGTCAGGACGCCGATCGTGGTCCGCCCGCTGTTGACCGGTATCACGAGCGCCGCGCGCAGCCCCGCGGCGGCGGCGCTGCGCAACCGCGCCCTGACGTCCGGGGTGACGGGCACCGGCGGGTTGAGGAGGTCCGGGATCCACAGCGGCCGCCCGGTTTCCCAGACCAGGCCGGTGAACCCCCAGCCGCGCGCGATCTCCTGCGGAAGGAATTCGTCCATGTCCAGCCCCGGGCGGGTCCAGCGCCCGGCCGAACGCAGGATGTCGGCCACCTCGTCGACCAGCCAGAGCTGGACGTGCGGCCAGCCCAGCGCACCGGCGACGGCGGCGGTCAGGGCCGGCCCGACGTCCTGCGCCGAGGTGGCCACCGCCAGCGCCTGGGCCACCCGTAGCTCGCACTCGCGGAACCGTTCCGCGCGGCGTCGGTCGGTGACGTCCTGGAGCACCACCACCGCGCCGAGCCGCAGGCCGTCCTCGGCCTCGACCGGCCGGGCGTTGGCCTCGAGGTAACGCGGCTGGCCCTCCGGAAGCCGCACCATGACCTGCGCGCCGGTCACGGTCTCGCCCTCCAGGGCGCGGAGCAGCGGCGTGTCCGGTATCTGCATCCGGCGCCCGTCGGGGTGGAACAGGTTCTCGATCTCCGTTCCCTTGGCGGTCCGGAGGTCGATGGGTTCCTTGTCCGGCGGGACGCCGTGGATCTCCCGGAGCGCGCGGTTGACGAGCAGCAACCGGCCGTCCTGGTCGCAGGCGGCCACCCCGGCCTGCATGCTCTCGACCAGCGCGGCGCTGAACCGGCCCTCCCTCGCGGCGTGCCGCTCGGCGTCGACCTGCGCGGTGGCGTCGGTGGCGAACGTACAGACCAGGGCACCGGCGGGGCTCTGGACGACCATCAAGCGCAGCCGCACCGGGAACCGCCGGCCGGAGCGGTGCCGGACGCTGACCAGCCGGGGCGCGCGCCAGGCGTCGGGATCGCTCAGGATCACCGGCAGCATCTCGGTCGCGGTCCGTCCCTCGTACAGCGGTGGCCCGAGGTCGTCCACGTGGCGGCCGTGCGTCTCCTCCGCGGTCCAGCCGAACATCTCCTCGGCCGCGTGGTTCCATCCGACGACGAACCCCGAGCCGGTGCACGCCACGAACGCCTCGAGGATGCCGTCGAGTACGGACGCGCTCTCCAGCGCCGCCAGCGCGGTCGTCGCCGCACCGACCTCGTCCAGCGGGAGCGGCCCGAGCAGGTGGGCGATCTCGATGAGTGTCGAGAGCTGACCGTCCGACCACTCCCGGGCCGCGACGTCCAGCACGCACAGCGCACCGACGGGGGTGTCGGTGGCGTCGCGCAGCGGCACCGCCAGTAGCGCGCGCGCTCCGCTGGCGGTGAGGAGCGGGTGGTCGCAGAGGGCGGTGTCGGCCCGGAGGTCCGGACACCGGATCGGGTGGTCGGCGGCGAGGACCACCCCGGTCATCGTGGTTCCCCGGAACGCGGTGGTGTCCGGAGAGACGGCCGCGGGCAGGCCGTGGGTCAGCAGGACGTATTCCTCGTCGCGCTCGGTCGCCAGCGTCATCATCGCCATCGGCGCGTCCATCAGCACGGCGGCGAGTCGCAGCAGGGCGTCGATCGGCATGGGGAGTACCGGCGACAAGCGGCGTGCCCAGGTGACCGCCGAGATCCGTCTGGCCAGTTCACTCCCGGTGACCTCGTCTACCGCCACGGAACGCTCCAATGCCGGGATCGCCCACGAGCGCAATCATCCAATACTAGCCAATATATCCCTTATGGGTGGTTGGCGGCTGCCTATCCGCCGAGTCGGTGCTGAGCCTGGTCGGCCGTGAACTTTTGGAGGATTCCTACAACACAACCCGGTCGGCATGCGTAGTCCAGAACCTTGGTGCTCCGGTCCGAATCGAGCAAGGTAGAGGTCAGATACGCGCGACGCCCGAGCTCGGACGTCGCGCGACGCGTATGGCCAATGGGAGGCGCAGCCGGTGTTCAGTCGTGTCGCGATCGTCAACCGTGGAGAGGCCGCGATGCGGCTGATCCACGCCGTCCGGGACCTGTCGGCCGAGACCGGGGTGCGGATCGAGACGGTCGCGCTCTACACCGACGCCGACCGCACCGCGACGTTCGTGCGCGAGGCGGACCTGGCCTACCCGCTGGGCCCCGCGTCGGCGCGCCCGTACCTCGACCACGCGGTCCTGGAGAAGGCGCTGGTCGAGACCGGTGCCGACGCGGCCTGGGTGGGCTGGGGCTTCGTCGCGGAGGACCCGGCGTTCGCACAGCTGTGCGAGCGGATCGGCGTCACGTTCGTCGGGCCCAGCGCCGAGGCGATGCGCACGCTCGGTGACAAGATCGGTGCCAAGCTGCTCGCCGAGAAGGTCGGCGTCCCGGTCGCGCCGTGGAGCCGCGGTGAGGTCGCGACGCTGGAGGAGGCGCTGCGCGCCGGCGACGAGATCGGCTACCCGCTGATGCTCAAGGCGACCGCGGGCGGCGGCGGTCGCGGCATCCGCAAGGTCGCCTCCGGCGACGAACTGGCCGACGCCTACGAGCGCACCAGCCAGGAGGCGCTCCGCGCGTTCGGCTCCGGCGTGGTGTTCCTGGAGCGCCTGGTCACCGGCGCCCGGCACGTCGAGGTGCAGGTCATCGCCGACGGGCAGGGCACCGCGCTCGCGCTCGGCGTCCGGGACTGCTCGGTGCAGCGGCGCAACCAGAAGATCATCGAGGAGTCTGCGTCGCCAGTGCTGGACCCCGAGCAGACCGCCGAGCTCAAGGCGTCGGCCGAGCGGCTCGCGGTCGCGGTCGGCTACTGCGGCGCCTGCACGGTGGAGTTCCTCTACCACCCCGGCGAGAAGCTGTTCGCGTTCCTCGAGGTCAACACCCGGCTGCAGGTCGAGCACCCGATCACCGAGATCACGACCGGCACGGACCTGGTCCGGCTGCAGCTGCACGTGGCGGGCGGTGGTTCGCTGGACGACGTCCGGCCCGCCGAGGTCGGCCACGCGGTCGAGGCGCGGCTCAACGCCGAGGACCCCGACCGGGACTTCGCACCCGCGCCGGGGCGGATCGCGCGCCTGGTGCTCCCCACCGGCCCCGGCATCCGGGTGGACACCGGCGTCAGCGAGGGCGACACGATCCCGGCCGACTTCGACTCGATGATCGCCAAGATCATCGCGTACGGACGCGACCGCGAGCAGGCGCTGGGCCGGCTGCGCCGCGCGATGGCCGACACGACCGTGATCATCGAGGGCGGCGCGACGAACAAGAGCTTCGTGCTCGACCTGCTCGACCAGCCCGAGGTGATCGACGCGACCGCCGACACCGGCTGGATCGACCGGGTCCGCGCGGAAGGACGCCTGGTCAGCCACCGGCACTCTGCGCTCGCGCTGGCCGCGGCAGCAATCGAGGCCTACCGGGAGCAGGAGGCGGTCAGCCGCCAGCAGCTGCTGGCCACCGCCCACGGCGGACGGCCCCAGGTGCAGCACGACGCGGGCCGCCCGCTGGATCTCAAGCTGCGCGGCGTCGGCTACCGGGTGACCGTGGCCCGGCTCGGCGAGGCCCGCTTCCGGGTCGCGTTCGACGGCGGTGACGCCGCGGTCGACGTCGAAGTGGAGCGGTTCGACGCCCACAGCGGTCAGATCCTCGTCAACGGCCGCCGGTTCCGGCTGGTCTCGGCCACGCACGGGCCGATCCACCTGGTCGAGGTCGACGGCGTCACGCACCGGATCAGCCGCGACGAGGGCGGCGTGGTCCGATCCCCGGCTCCCGCGCTGGTCGTGGCCACGCCGGTGTCCGTCGGTGACGAGGTCGCGTCCGGCGCGCCGATCCTCGTCCTGGAGAGCATGAAGATGGAGACCGTGCTGCGCGCGCCGTTCCGCGCCCGCGTCCGGGAGTGCCCGGTCTCGGTCGGCAGCCAGGTCGGGACCGGATCGCCGCTGCTGCGGCTGGAGCCGCTGGCCGACGGCGACGTCGCGGAGGCCGAGGCGGAGACCGGGACGGTCGAGCTCGACCTGCCCGCGAGCGCCGCGGCGCTCGCGCCGGCCGACCGCGTCGCGCGCGGCCTGCACGACCTGCGCGGCCTGCTGCTCGGCTTCGACGTCGACCCCAACGACCCCAAGCGGACGCTGTCGGAGTACCTGTCCGCTCGCGCCGAGGACGACGACCGGCCGCTCCCGGGCGAACTGGACCTGCTCACGGTGTTCGCCGACCTCTCCGAGCTCAGCCGCAACAAGCCGCGCGGCGAGCTGGACGTCGAGCCCGGTAGCCCGGTGCACAGCCCGCGCGAGTTCTTCCACAGCTACCTGCAGAGCCTGGACCTCGAGCGCGCCGGCGTCACCGAGAGCTTCCAGGCCAAGCTGACCAAGGCGCTCGCCCACTACGGCATCACCGACCTCGACCGGACGCCCGAACTGGAGTCCGCGGTCTTCCGGATCTTCCTGGCCCAGCAGCGGACCAGCAGCGACGTCGCGATCGTCACCGAGCTGCTGCGCCGGTGGCTGGCCGGACCGCCGCCGGTCGAGGCACTGCGCGAGCGCGCCGGGCTCGTCCTCGAGCACCTGATCGAGGCGACGCAGGTGCGGTACCCGGCGGTGTCCGACCTGGCCCGCGGTGTGGTCTTCCGCTGGTTCGCGCAGCCGATGCTGCGCCGCAACCGCGCCGAGGCCTACGCGGCGGTGCGCGACGACCTGCGGTACCTCGACCACCACCCGGACGCCCCGGACCGCGCCGAGCGGATCCAGGCGATGGTGGCCTGCGCCGAGCCGCTGGTCCGGCTGATCGGCCAGCGCATCGGCAGGCCGGGGCGGGACCACGCGCCGCTGCTGGAGGTGCTGACCCGCCGGTACTACGGCAACCGTGGGCTGAACGGCATCACCGCGCTCGACGCCGACGGCTGCCGGTTCGTGACCGCCGCGCGCACCGACCCGAACGGCGTCACCCGCGTGGTCGCCACCGCGGTCGACGTCGCCCACCTCTCGGCCGCGATCGGCGCGGTCCGGACGCTCGCCGCCGACGTGCCCCCGTACGGGCTGGTCGCCGACGCGTATCTGACGTGGGACGACGAGCAGCCGGACGTGGACGAGATGGCGGAGCGGCTCGGACGGTTCCTCGCCGAGCAGCCGCTGCCGGTCGGCGTCCGCCGGATCACGATCACGGTGGCCGGCACCCGCATGCACCACCACTTCACGTTCCGCCCCGGCGAGGTCGGCTTCGCCGAGGACCGGC
This sequence comes from Cryptosporangium aurantiacum, assembly GCF_900143005.1. NCBI lineage: Bacteria > Bacillati > Actinomycetota > Actinomycetes > Cryptosporangiales > Cryptosporangiaceae > Cryptosporangium > Cryptosporangium aurantiacum. The sequence goes on along the minus strand of NZ_FRCS01000033.1, from coordinate 31,741 downwards.
TGATCCGCGGGCTGCACCCGCAGGTCGCCCAGCGCCTGCAGCTGCACCGGCTCCGGGAGTTCGACCTGACCCGTCTGCCCTCGGCGGACGAGGAGATCTACCTGTTCAAGGCCGTCGCTCGCAGCAACCCGGCGGACGAGCGGCTGATCGCGATGGGCCAGGTCCGCGACCTGACGCCGCTGCGCGAGGCGGACGGCCGGCTGGTCGCGCTGCCCGCCGTCGAGGACGCGGTCACCGCAGGCCTGGACGCGATCCGCACGGTGCAGGCGCAGCGGCGTGAGAACAAGCGCTTCGACACCAACCGCATCATGCTCTACGTCTGGCCGCCGACCGAGCTGTCCACCGACGAGCTGGAGGCGCTGGTCCAGCGCGTCCTGCCGACGACGACCGGCGCGGGCCTCGAAGAGGTGCAGTTCGTCGGCCGGGAACGCACCTCCGCCGGCGACTTGGCCGAGGTCTCGGTACGGATCGGCCTGCACCCGGGCGGCGGCGTCCGCCTGGAGATCGGCGAGCCGCCCACCGAGCCGCTGCGGCCGCTGGACGACTACCGGCAGAAGGTGCTGCGCGCCGCCCGGCGCGGAACCGTCTATCCGTACGAGCTGACCAGCCTGCTCGGTCACTTCGTCGAGCACGACCTGAACGAGGACGGCCTGCTCGTTCCGGTCGACCGCCCGAAGGGCAAGAACACCGCGGCGATCGTCGCCGGTGTCGTCACGACGCCGACCGAGCGGCACCCCGAGGGCGTCACCCGGGTGGTCCTGCTCGGCGACCCGACGAAGGCGCTCGGCGCGCTGTCGGAGCCGGAGTGCGCCCGGGTGATCGCCGCGCTCGACCTCGCCGAGCGCCTGCGGGTGCCGCTGGAGTGGTTCGCGCTGTCCGCCGGTGCGCGGATCTCGATGACCTCGGGCACCGAGAACATGGACTGGGTCGCGGCCGCGCTCAAGCGGATCGTCGAATTCACCCAGGACGGCGGCGAGATCAACATCGTCGTCGCCGGGATCACGGTCGGCGCCCAGCCGTATTGGAACGCCGAGGCGACGATGCTCATGCACACCAAGGGCATCCTCGTGATGACGCCGGACTCGGCGATGGTGCTCACCGGCAAGCAGTCGCTGGACTTCTCCGGGGGCGTCTCCGCCGAGGACAACTTCGGCATCGGCGGCTACGACCGGGTGATGGGCCCGAACGGCCAGGCGCAGTACTGGGCTCCGAACCTGCCCGCCGCCCGGGACGTCCTGATGAAGCACTACGACCACACGTACGTCGTCCCGGGGGAGAAGGGGCCGCGGCAGGCGAGCACCGTCGACCCGGCCGACCGCGACGTCTCCGACTTCCCGCACGCGATCGTCGGCAGCGACTTCACGACGGTCGGCGAGATCTTCTCGGCCGCGCACAACCCGGACCGGAAGAAGCCGTTCGACATCCGCACGGTGATGCGCGCGGTCTCCGACCAGGACCACCCGGTGCTGGAGCGGTGGGCCGGGATGGCCGACGCGGAGACGTCAGCGGTGCAGGACGCGCACATCGGCGGCCATCCGGTCTGCCTGATCGGCATCGAGTCCCGGTCGGTCCCGCGGCGGGGCTTCCCGCCCACCGACGGCCCGGACACCTACACCGCGGGCACGCTGTTCCCGCGGTCGTCGAAGAAGACCGCGCGGGCGATCAACGCCGCGTCCGGCAACCGGCCGGTGGTCGTGCTCGCGAACCTGTCCGGGTTCGACGGGTCGCCGGAGTCGATGCGCAAGCTCCAGCTGGAGTACGGCGCGGAGATCGGGCGGGCGATCGTCAACTTCGACGGGCCGATCGTGTTCTGCGTGATCTCGCGTTACCACGGCGGCGCGTTCGTGGTGTTCTCCAAGGCCTTGAACCCGAACATGACCGTGCTGGCGCTGGAGGGCTCGTTCGCCTCGGTGCTCGGCGGCGCCCCGGCCGCGGCCGTGGTGTTCTCCGGCGAGGTGAACAACCGCACCGCGACCGACCCGCGGGTGGCCGAGCTGCAGGCGCAGATCTCGGCGGCGGTCGGGGCCGAGCGGGCGGCGCTCAACGCGCGGCTCGCCGAGGTGCAGGCCGGCGTGCGGGCGGAGAAGCTCGGTGAGGTCGCGGCCGAGTTCGACCGGGTGCACAGCATCCAGCGGGCCGTGGATGTCGGCTCGGTGGACGCGATCATCAGCGCGGCCGAGCTGCGGCCGCGGATCATCGAGGCGATCGAGCGGGGCCTGGCCGCGCGCTGACCGTACCGACCGCGGGTCCGCCGGGCCGGGTCTGCCGGGCGGCGGGTCTGCCGGGCTGCGGGTCTGCCGGGTCGGGTCTGCCGGGCGGCGGGTCTGCCGGGTCGGGTCTGCCGGGCTGCGGGTCTGCCGGGCGGTGGATCTGCGGCCCGGATTCCGCCTGCGCGGGCCCGCGCAGGCGGACAATGGCCGCCATGGACCGCAGCGCCGCGGAGTTGCAGCTGGCCCGTCTGATGGACGGGTACCTGACGACGCAGCTGCTGTTCGTGGCGGCCGAGCTGGGCCTCGCGGACGCGCTCGCCGACGGGCCCCGCACCGCTGACGACCTCGCGGGACAGGTGGGCGCGAACCCGGGGGCGCTGGCCAGGGTGCTGCGTGGGCTCGCGGTCGAGGGAGTGGTCACCGAGGACGGCGAGGGCGGTTTCGCGCTCACCGACCTCGGGGCCCTGCTGCGCGAGGGCCCGGGTTCGCTGCGGGGCCCGGCCGTCGTCCGGGGCGGGCTGTACTTCCGGGCCGTCGCGGGCCTGCTGGACGCCGTCCGATCCGGAGGGACCGCGTTCGAGCACGCCTACGGCGCACGCTTCTTCGACCACCTGGACCGTCACCCCGCCGACGGGTCGGCGTTCCAGGACTCGATGGCCGGGCGCGCGGTGCGCGAGGCCGACCACGTCGTCGCCGCGTACGACTTCGCGGGCGTGCGCCGGCTGGTCGACGTCGGCGGCGGACGCGGCATCGTGCTGGCCGCCGTCCTCGGCGCCGCGCCGCACGTCACCGCGGTGCTGTTCGACCGGCCCGCGGTGGCCGAGCAGGCGCGGGAGCGGCTGACCGCCACCGGCCTGGCCGAGCGGTGCCGGTTCGAGGGCGGGGACTTCTTCACGGCGGTGCCGTCCGGTGCGGACACGTACCTGCTCTCCCGCGTCCTGCACGACTGGGACGACGAGCACGCCGTCCGGATCCTCACCACGTGCCGCCGGTCGGTTCCGGACGACGGCCGGCTGCTCGTCGTCGACATCGTTCTTCCGCGGTTCGCGCGGGAGCAGCCCGCCGCGATCCGGATGGACCTGCACATGCTGATGCTGCTCGGCGCGCGGGAACGGACCGCCGCCGAGTTCGAGCTGCTGCTGGCCCGCGCCGGCTGGCACCTGCGACGTGTCGTCGCGACCGGCGCGGCCGACGGCCTGAGCGTGCTGGAAGCAAAACCGGCTCGCTGACCGTCGACCGGCTCGGCCGGGCCGGGAATCCTCACAACGCCGCCCGCGTGGTCGATGAAACAGGACACGCCAGTAGCTCCGTAGGCGAAGGACGGTCGTGACACTGCCTCGTGCGGTTGGGCGCACGTTCGGGTTCGCCGCGGCGTACCTGGCCGCGGCCTACCTCGGCCGGCTGGCGGTGATGGACGACGCCGACCTGAGCCTGGTGTCGCCCGCCACCGGCGTGGCCGCGGTCTGGTTCGTCCTCCGCGGCCCGACGCACCGGTGGGTGGACGGGACCACGCTGGCCCTGGCCGTGCTCGTCGTCAACCTCGCCACCGGCAGCTCGCCCCTGCTCGCGGTGTTCCTCGTCGTCGCCAACCTGGTGCAGGCGGTCGTGTTCGCGGCCCTGCTCCGGCGTCGGCTGCCCGACCGCTGGGCGCCCGGGAGCGAACCACCGCTGACCCGTCTCGGCGATCTCTGGACCCTCGTGGCGGCGGCCGTTCTCAGCACGGCCTGCGGCACGCTGATCGGCCCGACCGGCGTCTGGATCGTCGAGGGCGAGTACTCCTGGCCGGTCACCGCCGTCTGGGTGACCCGCAACGTCGTCAGCGTGCTGGTGATCAGCAGCGTCGCGTTCCGGGTGCTTCCGCTCCTCGACCGCCGCGGCCGGTCGCGGACCTGGGCGGGGCGCGCCTGGTCCCGGCGGGCCGAGTACGCCGCGGTGGTCATCGTCTCGGTGGCCGCGTACGTCGTCGCGTTCGGGATCACGCACGGGCTGCCGCTCGCGTTTCCGCTGCTCGTCGTCACGGTCTGGGCCGGGCTGCGGCTGCCGACGCTGTTCGTCGCGGTCCATGGGCTGGCGTTCGGGTCGCTGACCGTCCTGTTCACGCTGCACGGCGACGGGCCGTTCGCCACGATCGCGTCGCACACCGTGCAGGTGCTGGTGGCGCAGGCGTTCGTCGGGATGGTGGCGATCGTCGGCCTGGTGCTGGCGCTCAGCCGCGACGAGCGGGTGCGGCTGCTGGCCGACCTGTGCAGTTCCGAACGGGCCGCGACCGAACAGGCTCGGCTACTGACCGCGATCGTCGACTGCATGTCCGAGGGGCTGACGGTCACCGACCCCGACGGACGGTTCCTGCTGCGCAACCCCGCGGCCGGCCGGCTGCTCGGTACGGTCCCGCACGGTCCGCCCGCGGGCCTGTTCCACCCGGACGGCACGCCGCTGGAACCCGACCAGCTGCCGTACCGGCGGGCGCTGGCGACCGGCCAGCGGCAGACGACCGACGTCGTCGTGCGCACCGACGCGGGCGTCGACGGGCGGGTGCTGCACGTGAGCGCCACTCCGATCCCGGGTGACCTCGACGGCCACCGGTACGTGGTGAGCATCTTCCACGACGTGACCGACGAGCGGCGTCACCGCGACGAGCTGGCGTCGTTCGCCGGGATCGTCGCCCACGACCTGCTCAACCCGCTCACCACCGTGCAGGGCTGGTCGGAGACCGTCGTCGAACTGCTCGCGGACGCACCCGAGCACCCGGCGGTCGCCGCGACCAGCGACGGAGTGACCCGGATCCGGCGCGCGGCCACCCGGATGCGCGCGCTCATCGACGACCTGCTGGCGTACACGCTCGCCCGGGACTCCGCGCTGGCGGCCACCGACGTCGACCTGCGAGAGGTGGTGTCGGACATCGTCGTCGCCCGGATCGATCAGGCCTACAGCGGTAACCGCCCCGCACCGCGGTTCGACCTCGGGGCGCTGGACCCGGTGCGCGGCGACCGGGTGCTGCTGCGTCAGCTGCTCGACAACTTGATCAGCAACGCGATCAAGTACACGGCGCCCGGCGTGACACCGGAGATCCGGATCGCGTCCACGCTGCTCGGCGACGGCGCGGTCTGCGTCGAGATCACCGACAACGGGATCGGGATCCCGGCGGGTCACCACGACAGCATCTTCGACAACTTCCACCGGGCCCACCGCTCCGCGCCGTACAGCGGCACGGGCTTGGGCCTGGGGATCTGCAAACGGATCGTGGAGCGGCACGGGGGAACGCTCACGGTCCGGGACAACCGCGACGGCCCCGGCTCCACGTTCGCGTTCACGCTCCCGGCCGCTCACGCGGCCGCCCGGAACCCGGTGGGAGGGGTCCATGCCCGGTGATCCAGGTTTGGTCAGCGCGGAACGGTTCCGCTGGCTGTTGGACGCGACGACGATGGCGATCGTCGGGGTCGACGGCACCGGCTCGATCGTCATGACCAACCGGCAAGCCGATCACCTGTTCGGGTACGCGCCGGACGCCCTGATCGGCCGCCCGATCGAGCTGCTCGTCCCGGAATCCGTCCAGCACGCCCACGTCGCCTACCGGGACCGGTACCTGCACGACCCGCGGACCCGGCCGATGGGCCACGGCCTCCGGCTGAGCGCCCGGCGCAGCGACGGCTCGGAGTTCCCGGCCGAGATCTCGCTGGCCGCGCTGGAGACCGGCGGCGGGATCCTGATCGCGGCCACGGTCCACGACATCACCGCCCGGGTCGCCGCCGAACGGGAACGCGAGCGCATGCAGGCCGAGCTGGACCGGGCGCGCCGCCTGGAGAGCATCGGGCAGCTCGCCGCGGGCATCGCCCACGACTTCAACAACACGCTCGGGATCATGCTCGGCCAGGTCGAGGTCCTGGAGGACGACGTCGAGGCGCTGCCGTCGCTCGACGACCCCGACGCGCGGGTGGCGCTGAGCGCGGGCCTGGCCCGGATCCGGGAAGCCGGGCAACGCGCCGCCCAGCTCACCCAGGGCCTGCTGGCGTTCGGGCAGCGGCAGGTCGTGCACGCCGAACCCGTGGAACTCGACGAGGTCGTTGCCGAGGCCACCCGCATGCTCAGCCACAGCCTCGGCGGGCGGGTGACGCTCCGGACCGACTTCGCGGCGCCCGGCGCCCGGGTGCTGGCCGACCGCGGCACGCTCGAACAGGTCCTGTTCAACCTGACCATCAACGCCAGGGACGCGCTGCCCGACGGCGGCACGATCACGGTCACCACGAGGGTCGTGCGGTTGATCGACGAGGAGGCGCGGTCGGCCGGCGTGTCGCCCGGCGTCTACCTGTGTCTGGAGGTGCGGGACACCGGCACCGGCATCCCGCCGGAGGTCGTCGAGCGGGCGTTCGAGCCGTTCTTCACGACCAAGCCCGAAGGGCAGGGCACCGGGCTCGGCCTCGCGACCGTGCACGGCACCGTGCAGCAGGCGGGCGGCACGGTCCGGCTGGCGTCCGAGATGGGGGTCGGGACGACCGTCCGGGTCCTGCTGCCCGCGCTGAAGGCTCGCCCGGCCGCGCCCGCCCACCCCGTCGCCCGGCCGGTGGACCGGGCGGGCCGCCGGACCGGCTACCGCGTCCTGGTCGTCGACGACGAGCCGGACCTGCGCGAACTCGCCGGGCTGCTGCTGCGGCGCGGCGGCTACCAGGTCGTGATCGCGACGTCCGGCGAGGACGCCGTGGAGCAGGCACGCGGCACCGACGTCGACGTGCTGCTCACCGACGTCTCGATGCCGGGTATGTCCGGGCCGGAGACCGCCGAGGCGGTCCGCGCGGTTCGTCCCGCGATCCAGGTCGTCTACATGTCCGGCTACGCCCGCGCCCTCGCGACCGCCGACGGGGTCGCGGAGGGCGTCGTGTTCATCGAGAAGCCGGTGACCAGGGCCGCGCTGCTCGAGCGGATCGACGGGGTGCTGGGCCTGGCGACCCCGCCCGGCTGAGGCCGGGGCGTCAGGAGGCGGCGAGCAGCCGGTTGGCCTCGATCGAGGTGCGCAGCTGACGCTCGTTCGCTTCCCGGCGCGCCACCGTCCAGCGGACGGTGACCGGCAGGTACAGCACAGTCAGCGCCAGCAGGACGACGCCGCTGGCCACCGTGCCCCGGTCGCCGTCGACGAGGCCGATCACCAGCGCGAGGGCGCCGAGCGTCGGAAAGAAGATCCGGCCGGCGATCCAGATCCACCGCGGGGGAGAGATCCAGAACCGGGCCCGGCCGTTCGACGCCGCGACCTCCTCGCCGAACCGGATCGCGGGCACCGCGAGCGCACGGTCGCTCACCGGGCGTCCGTGCCGGAGCGACTGCCGGATCTCCCGGCGATCCGCGGCGGACAGGACCGACCGGCGGTCGCCCCAGGCGCGCCGCTCCTGGCCGGACCGGATCGAGAAGTGCAGTACCGCACCGACGATGAGGCCGAGCAGCACCGGTATGAGGAACGGCGTGAACGACATCGAAACCTCCTGACGTGGGAAATTGTTGACGTCAGGGTCGCCCGCGGCAAACATCTGGACGCTTGCCGCGCCGACGGACACGGCGTCCGGCCGGTAACAGAGCGTCGCCAACGGAGCCGCTGCTCGGCCTCGCCGCCCGGGGGGCACACCGGGTACGTTGCCGACGCCTGCGATGCTCGGGCCGTGACGACCGCTCGGCCCGCCAGAATTCGCGTTGGTGTCGTCGGCGTCGTCGTCGGGCTCGGAGTACTCGCCGTGCTGATCGCGGCGGCCGTGATCGTCGTCCCGATCGTCCGGCCGCCCGGCCCCCGTCCGGCGTTCCAGCTGCCGGTGGCCTGCGGGGAGACCTGGCAACTCGGCACCTACCCCGGCCACGACGACTACGACGTCGACCTGTTCCCGACCAAGGGCAAGGCCTGGGGACGGCCGGTCCTCGCGTCCGCCGCGGGCACGGTCAGCACCGCCGGGATCAACGGGACGCTCGGCGGCCGGACACCGGAGAACCCGGACGGGCCGCGCGGACGCGGCGGCGGCTACTGGGTGACGATCGACCACGGCGGCAAGTGGGAGACCCAGTACCTGCACCTGCTCGAACCACCGCTGGTCCGCGAGGGTGACCGGGTCGAGCAGGGGCAGCAGATCGGGAAGGTGGGGAGCACCGGCAACTCCGGTGCGCCGCACCTGCACTACGAGCAGCGCCGGGGCTGGGAGAAGGTCGAGACCTGGTTCGACGGCGTCCCGTCCGGCATCACGACCGACGACCGCGAGTACACGACCAGGGCGAAGAGCAACAACTGCTAGCTCTCCCCGCCGCTGTCAACCGTCGGTGATCGACACGGTCTCGATCCATTCCGGAGGGCGGTTGCGGGTCCGTTCCTCCGGCGCCGGCCCGAACAGCCCGGCGACGACCCGGCACGGCGGAGGAGCCGCCGGCCACGGCGTGTGCCCGTCGGTCAGCACGACGACGACGTCCGGCCGCGGAGCGTCCGCGAGCGCGCGACGGATCCCGGACCGCATGTCGGTGCCGCCACCACCGCGCAGCGTGACCTGCTCGGCGGCGCACACGTTCTGGGCCGTCTGGGTCGTCGCGTCGCAGCTGTAGACCCGGATCCGGCCACCGCTCGCCCCGGCGGCCTTGATGATCCCGGTCGTCTCGGCCAGCGCCAGCCCCAGCTCCTCGTCGCTCACCGACCCGGACGTGTCGACGACGATCGCGACCGCCGGTGCGGGCGCGACCAGCCCGGGCAGCACCACGGTTCCGGCCAGCGCGGCACCCCGCCGTCCCGGACGTCGGAAGCTGTAGTCCGCCTGCCCGCCCACGTGGCGGAGCCCACCCCCGATCGCGGTCCGCAGCACCCGGCGCCAGTCCACCCGGGCCGGTCCGCCGCCGGTCGCCCACCGCCGCCAGCCCAGCGGCACCGAGCCCCGGCCGCGGCGGATCTGCTCGGCGACCCGGTGCCGCACCGCGGCCGCGGCCGCCCCGGACAGCGGGTCCGCACCGTCCGGCCCGAGCTCCCACGGCGCCGGGACGCCGTGCGCGCCCGAGCCGCACTCGGTCCACACCAGGCGACCGTGCAGCAGGGTGCGCGGCAGCCGCGCGGCGTACTCCTCGAACAGCAGCCCCTGCGGTAGCCGGAGTCGCTGCGGAGTCACCGCCCCGTCCGGCAGCCGGATGCCGTCGTCGGCGACCGAGTCGTCGTCGGTGATCAGGTCGTCGTTGATCTCGCAGTCCATCGCGAGGTTCAGCCGCAGCGCCTCCGCCGCGCGCCGGTCCCGAGCGGTCGGGTTCCCAGCCGTCGGGACCCCGGCCGTCGGGACCCCGGCCGTCGGGACCCCGGCCGTCGGGTTCGCGGCCAGCCGGTCGGCCCGGCCGTGGTGGTCGCGGAGCAGGTGGGACACCTCGTGGAGCCACACCCCCGCCAGTTCCTCGATCGGCGTCGCGGCGACGAACGCGGGCGCGGCGTAACAGCGCCACCACCGGTCCACGGCCATCGTGTGCACCGACGGATCGGCCACCACAGCCATCGCGTACAGCGCCGACGCCAGGTACGGGCGTGCGGTCGCGGCCCGGTGGCGGGCGGCGAGCAGCTTCGTCTCGTCCATCGCGCTCACGCCCGCGCCAGGACGTCGAGGACCGGCTGCAACCGGTCGAGCGTCTCGGGCAGCGGCCAGTCCGGGTCGCGGAGCGCGGCCAGCTCGGTCGCCGGCACCACCAGCGCGTCGGCCGGTGCGACCGTGGCGACGTGCGCGAGCACCGCCCACCCGGCGTCCCACCGTTCCCGCGTGCAGCGGCCCCGGACGGCCTCGACCGTTGCGGTGAGCGTGGCGTTGACGAGGTCGCCCCGGTGCGGTGGTGCGAATCCGGACGGATCGCGGAGCAGGTCCTCCGGGTCGGGCAGGTCGGCGCGGTCCAGGTAGGCCATCAGCTCCAGCCCGGCGCCGTCGCCCAGCGTCCCCCGCAGCAGGAGCGCGAGCGTGTCGTCGAGCGGACCGCCGTCGGCGGCGAACGTGAACGCCATCAGGCGCAGCGCCATGTCCCAGGTCCGGGGCGACGGCCACGCGCCACCCCGCGCCTCGGTGCGGGTCGGCAACCGGTGGGCGTAGTCGGGCCGCGCGGTGAGGAACCCGCAGACCACGGCCCTCGCGCGCCGGACAGCCGCCTCGAAAGCGTCCGCCCGCAGCGTCGGTGGCCGCAGGCGTGGCCATTCGCCGCCGAGCCCGCGCACGACGATCCGCGGGTCGTGCTGCCAGCTCAGGTGGACGAACCGGTTGGCCAGCGGCGCGGCCAGCTGCCACCCGCCCGCCGCGGTGTCCGGTGGGTTCGCGGCCGCGACGATCCGCACCCCGGGCGGCAGCGCCAGGCTGCCCACCCGCCGCTCCAGCACCACACGCAGCAACGCGGCCTGGACCGCGGGCGGCGCCGAGGACAACTCGTCGAGGAAGAGCAGGCCGCTGCCGGTGCGGTGCAGGCGGACGGCCCAGTCCGGCGGTGCCATCGGGACGCCGTTGCGGGCCGGGTCGGGCCCGACGATCGGGAGCCCGGAGAAGTCCGACGGCTCGTGCACGCTGGCGATCACGGTCTCCAGCCCGACGCCGAAGTCGCCGGCCAACTGTTCGATCGTGCTGGACTTACCGATCCCCGGCTGCCCCCACAGCAACACCGGGAGGTTCGCGGCGACGGCGAGGGCGAGCGCTTCGAGCGCGGGATCCCGGTCCGGGACCGTCGTCCGGGCGCGGGTGAGGTCGAGGAGGCGGTCGGCGAGCTGCAATGTCATCGGATCACCTGGTGGTGTCGGGCCCCCTTTCGAGGCGGGCGGATGGTGTGCGGTGGTGCGGGAACGAGCGGTGGCAGGCCCGCCAGGTGCAGCCGGTAGCGGAGGGTCGCCTCACGCAGCCGGGCGAACGGCTCCGGCGCGAGCGACTCGACGGTCACCGCCGCACCCAGCCGCGCGGTGACCACCGCCTGCGCGTCGGTGACCCGGCCGTGCTGCAGGTAGCGGTCGACGTCGCGGGCCGTCTCGACGTCGGCGGCACGCTCCTCGATCACCCGGAGGCAGCCGCCGAGCGGCCCGCCGAGCCGGGCCAGCGCGCGTTCGCGCGCGATCTGCTCCGGCGTGTGATCCGCCGCCTGCCACTGACCGTTTTCCAGGCGGACGCTATGAGCGCGGCCACCGCAGGACACGCGGAGTCGCGTCGGGACGGCCGTTTCGGCGTCGCGCCGCAGGTACCCGAGCCGCACCAACTCGTCCGCGACCGGCCGCGCCCACGCCGCCTCCGGCAACACCGGCAGCCCAGCCGCGCGCCCCGTGGGCAGGACGATCGCGGTGACCGTCGGGCCGTCCAGGCCGGACAGCACAACCGCGAGGCGGCGGCCGGGCAGGAACACGACCGTGTCGGCGCCGGGGTGGCAGCGCCGGGCCTCGGAGCGGAGGGCCGGCAGGTTCACCGGCACGGCGGCGAGCCGGTCGAGCGCCGCCTCCGGTCCGTCGATCGCGATGCCGGCCGCGGTCCACGCGGCCCGTACGTCACCGGCGTCCTGGAGGCGAGTGATGTCGTCCGGGTCGTGCCGCGCGGCAGGTGCCGCACCCCGGGTGTCCCAGTGGTGTCGGTGCCGGTCCAGGCGGTAGCGCGGATCGGCGTGCGGGCGCAGCGCCAGCTGGATGCGTTCGCCGGCCGCCAGCGCTTCCGGCGGTGTGAGCGCGACGAGCGTCGTCGGACCGTAGTCGGCGAGCGCGACGACGAGCCCGGCCCGCAGACACCCGGCCCCGTGGACCTGGCGGGGGAGGTGACGACGCAGCGCGTCCGGAGCGAGATGATGCAGGTCGTCGCACAGGTGGTCGCGGATCTCGCGCCCGAATGCGTGTCGAACCGTTCGAAGGTCGAACCGGACGTCGACCGCCGCGGCGCGGCACGCGCCGCGCCCGTCGCGGGCGGACCGTACGGCAGTGACGAGGGACTCCGGGACGCCGTACCGCAGGCCGATCGCCAGCGCGTGGGCGTGTTCCGGGGAGAGGGTCGCGGAGTGCTCCGCGCTGGGTGCGCTCATGCGCGGACCAGCGGAGCAACCTCCGTTCCCGGTGCGAAGGAAGTAGCCATCGGTCGGTCATGGTGACAGAGCCGCGCGCGCCTGTAAACCAGTGGTCGCTGCCGGTGCGGCTGAGGTACCGTCGTGGCCATGTACAGAGGCATGGCGTCGATGAGGCTCCGCACCCGCCGCTGACGGCGGCGCAACGAGCGGTCTTTCCCCTTCTGCCCGCCGTCTCGGCGTCCTGCCGGGCGGCTTTCTGCTGCTGCCCGGCTCAACCCTGAGCTGCGGAGCACCTCTGTGTCTGTTCTTCCTCTGCCTGCCCGTTTCGAACTCCCCGCCGGCGAACACGCGCACCTGCGCGCCGAGGGCGTCAGCGTCGTCCGCGGCGCCCGACAGGTCCTCGACCGCGTCTCCGTCACGGTCTCCCCGCGGTCCCGCCTGGCGATCGTCGGGGAGAACGGGCGCGGTAAAACGACGTTGCTGCACGTCCTGGCCGGTCTCGTGGCCGCAGACGCCGGTTCGGTGCACCGGGTCGGCACGGTCGGCCTGGCCGAGCAAGCCCTGCCCGCCGGTGCGGGCCTGACCGTGGGCACGCTCACCGACCAGGCGCTGCTCAGCGTGCGCGCCGCGCTGGACGCGTTCGACCGTGCGACCGCCGGCCTCGCCGAAGGGGCGGACGGCGCGGACGAGCGCTACGCCGCGGCGCTGGAGGCCGCGACCCGGCTGGACGCCTGGGACGCCGACCGCCGCGTCGACGTCGCGTTGGAGGCGTTGAACGCCTGCACGGACCGCTCGCGGGAGCTGAGCACGCTCTCGGTCGGGCAGCGCTACCGGGTGCGCCTGGCGTGCCTGCTCGGCGCGCCGCACGACGTCCTGCTGCTGGACGAGCCGACCAACCACCTGGACGCCGACGGCCTGGCGTTCCTCACCGAGCGGCTCCGTGCGCATCCGGGCGGGCTCGCGCTGGTCAGCCACGACCGGGCGCTGCTGCGCGACGTCGCGACCGCGTTCCTCGACCTGGATCCCAGCGAGGACGGCGCGGCGCACCTGTACGCCGGCGGTTACGACGCCTGGCAGGACGGACGTCGCCGCGACCGCCAGCGGTGGATTCAGGACTTCGAGGCCCAGCAGGCTGAGCACCGCCGTCTCACCACGGCGGTGGCGGAGGCCCGCGACCGGCTCAGCACCGGCTGGCGTCCGGACAAGGGCACCGGTAAGCACCAGCGCCAGTCCCGGGCACCGGGTGTGGTGCAGGCACTGAACCGCGAACGGGACGCGCTGGAGGCGCACCGGATCACGGTTCCGGAGCCGCCGCTGTCGCTACGGTGGCCCGACCTGGCCACGCGCAAGGGCACTGCGGTGGTGCGGGCTGAAGACGTGCGGGTCGCAGATCGTCTGACCCTACCGTTGACGTTGAGCCTTCAGGGCGGGGACCGGCTCCTGATCACCGGCCCGAACGGGGCGGGCAAGTCCACGCTGCTGTCGGTGCTCGCCGGGACCGTGCGGCCCTCCAGCGGCACGGTCCACCGTGCCCCGGCCGCCCGCATCGCGCTGGTGACCCAGGAGGTGCCGCACTGGCCGAACGGCACCACCGCACGGCAGGTCTACGAGCAGCACGTCGGCCGTCTGCTCGCCGAGGGTCGAATCGGGGAGGCAGACCTAGTGCCGCTGAGCGCCACCGGCCTGCTCGACCGCGAGGCTCTGCGGACGCCGGTGGAGCGGATGTCGCAGGGCCAGCAACGGCGCCTGGACCTGGCCGTGCACCTAGCGGGGCGGCCCGACCTGTTGCTCTTTGACGAGCCGACGAACCACCTGTCGGCGACGCTGGTCGACGAGCTCACGGCGGCGCTCCGGACGACGTCCGCCGCGGTTGTTGTTGCCACCCACGACCGTCAGTTGCTGACTGACCTGAGCACCTGGCCGCGCCTGAACATCACGCCGTCCTAACATGGCGGCCGTGGAGCTCTCGGGATGACTGACCGGCTTTTTGTCTACGGGAGTCTGGCTCCGGGCCGGCCCAACCAGCACGTTCTGGCGGACGTCCCCGGCATGTGGGAGCCCGCGACGGTCCGGGGGCATCTCCGGGAGGAGGGTTGGGGAGCCGATCTCGGCTACCCCGGCATCCTCCTGGACGACTCCGGCCCCGACGTGCCGGGGATGCTCTTCTCGTCGCCGGTGCTCAGCGAGCACTGGGACCGTCTCGACGCGTTCGAGGGTGACGGATACCGCCGCGTGCTCGCCGCCACCCGACGCGACGACGGCCGCCCCGTGGCCGCGTACATCTACACCCTGCGTCAGACGTCGCCGGCCGCACCGCCGGACTAGGGCACCGGCAGTTCGACGCGACGTCCGAGGCCGAATTCTTCGGCCCGGTCGTCGGTGACGAACGCGACGGCTCCCGCGGGTACGCCGTCCAAGGCGACGACCCGGGACGCCGCGGCGAGCAGAGCGTCCTCCCCGGCACCGGCGACGAAGAAGACGTAGACGTCGCCGTCCTGCTCGCCGTCGTCGTACACCTCCAGTTCGCCGGACTCCTCCAGCTCCCACAGAAACTCGTCGACCACGTCGATCCAGGGAAAGGCGGGTCCGTCCGGCGGGTCCTCCGGTTCGATCAGCGGCACATGGATCTCGACGAGGAGCGACATGGCGCGCACGCTATCGCTCAGCCGGTGGCGGCGCCGAACCAGCGCTCGAGGGCGACGGAGAGACCCTCGCCGCCGGCCCATGCCACGTGACCGTCCGGCCGCAGCAGCACGGCCGGCACGTCCAGTTCCTCGCTGACGTCGACCACGTGGTCGACCCGGTCGTCCCATCCGGCGACCGAGAGCTGGCCGGTCTGGTCGAGCAGCAGCCCGCGGCCGTCGTGCATCAGCCCGTAGAGGCGCCCCCGCTTCAGCCCGATGTCCCGCAGCCGCCGGCCGAGCAGCGCGTGCCCCGCTCCGAAGTCGTAGTGGTCCTCGATCCCGGTGACCGTTCCGATCAGGTACCGGTTCACCTCTTCGAAGTCCATCAGCCTGGACAGCAGCCGGCGTGCCGCCTGGGGACCCGGCTCGAGTTTCAGCAGCTCTGCCTGCGCCCGGATGCTGTCCAGGACATCGGCGGCCACCGGGCGCCGCTCGGTCTCGAAGCTGTCGAGAAGGGTGTCCGGCGCCCAGCCGGCGACGGTGCCTGCCAGTTTCCAGCCGAGGTTGAACGCGTCCTGGATGCCCAGGTTGAGGCCCCGCCCACCGAGCGGCGGATGGATGTGCGCGGCGTCGCCCGCCAGCAGGACGCGGCCGACCCGGTAGCGGTCGGCCAGCCGTTTCGCGTCGGTGAAGCGGGACGTCCAGCGCGGGGAGTGCACGCCGAAGTCAGTGTCGGCGTATACCCGCAGCTGCTGCTTGAACTCGTCGAGGGTCGGCGGGACCGATCGGTCCTCGGCTACCTGCGCCGCGGGCACGACGACGCGCCACAGCCCCTCTCCGGAGGGCCCCAGCCCGAATCCCTTGTGGGTCTTGCGGATCTCGGTCACGACCGCGGTCACGGTCTCCGCGGGCACGCCGACCTCCATCTCGCCGAGCAGCGTCTCGACCGTGGCGGCGTCGCCGGGAAAGCCGACGCCGAGCAGCTTGCGCACCGTGCTGCGGCCGCCGTCGCACCCGACGAGGTACCGGGAGTGCACCTGCGTGCCGTCGGCCAGCTCGGCGGTCACGCCGTCCTCGTCCTGGCTCAGCCCGACCAGCTCGACTCCACGCCGGATCTCCGCACCGAGTTCGACAGCGCGCTCAGTCAGCAGGCGATCGGTGATCGGCTGCGGGATGCCGAGGATGTAGGAATGCGCGGTGTCCAACCGATCGGGCCACGGCTTGTCGATGCCGGCGAAGTAGCCGCCGTACCGGAATTTCTTACCGTGTTCGAGAAATCGTTCCAGCAGCCCGCGCTGATCCATTACTTCGATACTGCGGACGTGTAGACCGAGCGAGCGGACCTGCTTGGTCGGCTCCGCCTCCTTTTCGACGACGAGCACGGGCACACCGTGCAGCCGCAATTCACTGGCCAGCATCATGCCGGTCGGACCGCCTCCGACAACAATAACGTCGAACATGAATCGCCCTTTTCTGAGAAGGCTCATTCGGAGAAGGCGCTGCGGCGGTGAATTGTGCGGCATGACCGGGGGCTTGCCGCAAGCCCCCGGGTGCGCTATATGTTGAATATGGCGGGGAGAGTCACTCTCCCCGCCATATTTGTGCGACGAACTGCCGGTGGGGCGATCGCCGGCGCCTCGCCGCTTTATCCTCGACGGTCTCCGGCCGGAGGGAGCGCGACCGCTTCCGCATCCTCCACCGGCTGGGCTGCGACTGCCGGCTGGGCTGTGACGGCCGGCTCGGTTGTGACGGCCGGCGGCGTCGGCATGCGGCGCAGCAGGTAGACCTCACCGGCCAGGAGCAGGATCCAGATCACCCCGTTCGTGCCGCCCAGCAGCCAGTCCTCGGTGGCGATCGTGGGCAGCAACGCGAAAACGGCGATCGTGAACCAGGCCGCCCGCCGCCGCAGCGCGTGCGCCACCAGCAGCACGATCCCGACCAGGAACGCCAGCGCACCGAACACACCCGCACGCCGGAACGCGCCGACGGCCGCGTTGTCGGTGTTCAGCTGGCGCCGCGGGCCCTCCGGTGGCGCGCCGTCGTTGAGGCGCGTCACCACCGCACGAGAGGTCGTGGCGTCGCCGAACAGCTTCTCCGCGATCCCCGCGTTCTGCCAGTCGATGCCGACCTGACGCCAGGTGTCGGTCCGTCCGCTGGTCGTCGCGGCCGCCGTGCCGCTCGGCGGGTTGGCGGCGCCGCTGAACCGATTCCGCGTCAGGTAGTCGGCACCCCCGGAGAGCACGACGACGAGCGCCAGCACCAGGAACGGGGCCCCGATCGCCACCCACCGGCGCCGGTAGTCGGGAAGGCCGGGCCAGCGCCGCCAGAGCACCAGCACCGCGTGCACGAGCGCGGCGCCGGCGGCGAGGACGAGCCCGGTCCGGGAGTTGCTCAGCACCAGCAGCATCCCGGCCAGACCGGTGACCGCCAACCGCTGCCACAGGGCGAACGCGCGGTCGGGTGCGATCCGGATCGCCGCGATCACGGCCACGCCCGCCAGCGCGTTCGGTTGGTAGAACAGCCCGTGTCCGCCCCAGAACCGATCCCGCATCGCCGCCGCCGAGGCGCTCCCGTCGGGTACCTCGCGCACGGCGTCGAACACGCTTCCGGAGCCGGCCAGCAGCAGCGCCGCGATCCCGAGCAGCACCGCCGTGGCCACCCCGATGCTGGGGTCACGACTCGTCACCGCGACGACCGCGATCAGCGCGAGCGCGGCCAGCGTGAACACACCCGCGTAGGCGGCCCTCTGCGCACCGACCGTCCAATGTCCCACGAGCAGCGCACCGACGACGCCCAGCGGCCAGTAGGCCAGACCCGTCCAGGCGGCGCCCGCCCGCGGCAGCGCGCGAAGGTTGGCGATCCACGGCCTGCTCCAGATCGCGAACCCGATCCCCGCGATCCCCAGCACCGCCCAGATCAGGATCGGCCGGTCAGTGGAGGTCCAGGTCAGGATCCCGGCCACCACGAACGACCCGCCGATCAGCGCGCCGGCTCGCGTGGTGCCCGGCAGCGTCAGGGCGAGCCACGCCACGCCGACCGCGATCGCCGCGGCAACCGCTGCCTCTCCCGCCTCTCCGAGGTGGTCCGTGCGGAGAAACTCGACGACGGCGGCAGCCACCGCCACCACGAGGACGGCAACGGCCCTCACGCGGCCGCCTGGCGGCGACCGCGCGCACGGTCCCGGACGACCCGTCGTAACCCGGCCGGGACCAACCACACCTGGACGTACGTCACGTAGTCGATGACGCCGGGGCGTCCGTGCCGAACCGCTTCACCGAGCAGGCTGCCGAACACGCGCGGGCTCTTGCTGGTCGCGGCCATCGACGCGACGACGCTCATCGCGAGCGCCGCATACGCGCGCGGCGTGACCCGAGGCCGGGTCTCCTTCAGCCACTCGATCGACTCGCGCCACGGAGCGTCCGAACTCACCCGCTGACGGTTCTCGTCCGCGTGCCAGATCACCAGCGGCTCGTCGGCGTACTCCAGCCCGACATCGGAGTGCTCCAGGCACCGTAAGCACCAGTCGAGTTCCTGCGCCCGCCGCACGCCCACGGTGAACGGCACCCGGACCAGTAACTCGGTCGGCGCCAGGATCGTCGAGGTCTGGATGAACCCCTCGCCGTGGAACAGCCCGCGCCGGACCGTGAGGTACTCGCTCAGCTGTTCGTCGGCCTCCGGCAGGCGACGCGGGAGCACGGTGTCGGCCCGCGGCGTGCGCATGAACAGCCTGCTGGCCACTACCGGTGACGCGTACGGCGACTGCTCGGCGAGCGCGAGCTGGGTCGCGAGCTTCTCGGGGAGCCACTCGTCGTCGTCATCTAAAAACGCGGTCCAGCGGGCCGTCGCGTGCGCGACCCCGACGTTGCGCGCCGCAGGCGCGCCGCCCGACTCCGCCAGCTCCACCACCCGCAGCCGCGGATCCGCGTTCGTCGCCAGAGCCTCCCGGGTCGACGGGTCCGGACCGTCGATGACGACGATGACCTCGATCTCGTGCAGTGTCTGCGCCAGCGCAGTGCGGACCGCTCGCAGCACGAGCTCCGGCCGCCTGCGGGTGGGTATGACGACACTGACCTGGGGCTCCCTCACGACCGAGACCTTCGGGCGTCAAGGGGGCGTCGTCACCACGTTCTCATGGGCATCAGGTGAACAACAGTTTTACCGCGAGTGCTCCTCGTGCCGCGCTTCGGACGGCCCGCGAGCGGTGGACAGGTTTCGAGCGGTGTCGATCAGCGGCACGTGGCTGAACGCCTGCGGGAAGTTACCGACCAGGCGCCCGGCCTTCGGGTCGTACTCCTCGGAGAGCAGCCCGACGTCGTTGCGCAGCGCGAGCAGGCGTTCGAACAGCTCCCGCGCCTCGTCCGGGCGGCCGGCCAGCGCGTAGTTGTCGGCCAGCCAGAACGAGCAGGCCAGGAACGCGCCTTCGCCACCGGGCAGCCCGTCCACCCCCGGCTCCGGGGGCTGGGAGTACCGCTGGACAAAACCGTCGACGAGCAGTTCCTTCTCGATCGCGGCCACCGTGCCGCGCACCCGCGGATCGTCAGCGGGCAGGAACCCGACCAGCGGCACCATCAGCAGCGCCGCGTCGAGTTCGACCGATCCGTAGGACTGGGTGAACGTCTTGCGCTTCTCGTCGTACCCGTGCGTCAGGATGTCCGAGCGGATGTCGTCCCGCAGCGCGCGCCACCGCTCCACGGGGCCGGGCAGGCCGAACTCCTCGACGCCCTTGACCGCGCGGTCGGCCGCGACCCACGCCATCAGCTTCGAGTGCGTGAACTGCAGCGAGCCTCCCCGCACCTCCCAGATCCCTTCGTCCGGATCCCGCCAGTGGTCCTCGACGAACGCCATCAGCTGGGCCTGCAGGCCCCAGGCCGGATCGTGCACCTTCAACGCCGAGCGACGCCCCTGGTGCAGCGCATCCATCACTTCGCCGTAGACGTCGAGCTGGAACTGTTCGGCGGCGGCGTTGCCGATCCGCACCGGGAGCCCGTCGTAGCCGGGAAGCCAGTCCGCGACGTACTCGGTCAGCCGGCGCTCACCCGCGACGCCGTACATGATCTGCATCTCCGCGGGATCACCGGCGATCGCCCGCAGCAGCCACTTCCGCCACGCCTGCGCCTCGGCCTGGAATCCGGAGTAGAGCAGCGACTGCAGCGTGATCGTCGCGTCCCGCAGCCAGCAGAACCGGTAGTCCCAGTTCCGGACCCCGCCGAGCGCTTCCGGCAGGGAGGTCGTCGCTGCCGCGACGATCCCGCCGGTCGGCGCGTAGGTCAGCGCCTTCAACGTCAACAACGATCGGACGACGGCCTCCCGCCACTCGCCCTCGTAGGTGCACGCCGACATCCAGCCCTGCCAATAGCCCTCGGTCGCGCCGAGTTCCACGATCGGGTCGAGCGGCTCGGGCGGCGGCAGATGCGAGGCGCGCCAGGTCAGCACGAACGGTGCGCGGTCACCGGGCCCGACCGAGAAGTCGGCGTGGGTGGCGAGGTCCTCGCCGTACGTCTCGATCGGCGTGCGGAGCCAGACCGCGTCCGGTCCGGCGACCGCGACCAGGTCCCCCTCCTCCCGGTACACCCAGGGAACGACCCGGCCGTAGTCGAAGCGCAGCCGAAGGTGCATCTGCATCGGTACGCGTCCGCGTACGCCTTCCACGATGCGGACGACGTCCGGCGCCTCACCGCGGGGCGGCATGAAATCGATGACGCGCACCGTGCCGTCGTCGGTGTCGAACTCGGTCTCCAGCACCAGCGTGTCGCCGCGGTAGCGCCGCCGCACCGCCCGCACCTCACCGGCCGGGGCGATCAGCCAGCGCCCGTGCTGTTCGGTGCCGTGCAGCGCGGCGAAGATCGCGCCGGAGTCGAAGCGGGGGACGCACAGCCAGTCGATCGACCCGTCGTTGCCGACCAGCGCGGCGGTGTGGGTGTCCCCGATGACGGCGTAGTTCTCGATCGGCAGCGGCATGTCGGTCTCCCCGTCTTTCCTGGTCGGACAACGGGAGAGTGCCCACCTGGCGCCAGCCGCGAACCTATCAAACGAGTTTGATGTATTCTCGGGGCATGGTCTCGCCACCGAGCCGAGCCGTCCCGGCGTTCGTCCGCCTCGCCGGGCATGAGCTGCGCTGGCAGCTGCTGACCGAGCTGGCCCGCAGCGACCTGCGGGTGCGCGAGCTCGTCGCGCTGGTCGGCCAGCCACAGAACCTGGTCTCCTACCACCTGCGGCTGTTGCGCGAGGGGGGCCTGGTCACCGCGGTGCGCAGCAGCTTCGACGGCCGCGACAGCTACTACCACCTCGACCTCTCGCGCTGCGCGGACGGACTGAGCAGCGCCGGTGCGTCGCTGCACCCGGCGCTGGGGCTGACGCCGCCGTCGGGGGACCGGCGCTCCTCGGTGCTGTTCGTGTGCACGGGGAACAGCGCGCGCTCACCGATCGCGGAGGCGCTGCTCGGCGTCCACGCGGCCGGCCGGGCGGTGGTCACCAGCGCCGGGAGCGCGCCGCGTCCGGCGCTGCACCCCGCCGCGGTGCGGGTGCTGCGGGACCGCTACGGCGTCGACGTCGCCGAGCAACGTCCGCGGCACCTGGACACGCTGGCCGGCCAACGCTTCGACTACGTCGTCACCCTGTGCGACCGGGTCCGGGAAATCTGCCCGGAGTTCGGCGGGGAGTCACGCCGGGTGCACTGGA
Organism: Cryptosporangium aurantiacum; assembly: GCF_900143005.1. Classification (NCBI taxonomy): domain Bacteria; kingdom Bacillati; phylum Actinomycetota; class Actinomycetes; order Cryptosporangiales; family Cryptosporangiaceae; genus Cryptosporangium; species Cryptosporangium aurantiacum. Next base: position 10,242 of record NZ_FRCS01000033.1, on the reverse strand, counting down.
GCGTCGCCGATCCGTCCGGCGGCGACGACGCGGTGTTCGCCCGGACCGCGGCCGACATCGATACCCGGGTGAGGTACCTGCTTCCCGTCCTCGCCCGTCCCGTCCCTACTGGATAGGCCTGAAGGAGGGCTGTGTCATGACCCAGTACGCCAGCGTTCGGTACGTCGTGGACGACGTCCCGGCGGCCGTCGAGTTCTACACCCGGCACCTCGGGTTCACGCTGCACACCAGCCCCGCGCCCGCCGCGTTCGCCGACGTCGTCCGCGGCCCGCTGCGGTTGTTGCTGTCCGGACCGGCCAGTTCCGGCGCGCGGGCCACCCCGCCCGAGGCCGCGGAGCCCGGCCGGAACCGGATCCACCTGATCGTCGACGATCTGGACGCCGAGATCGACCGGCTGAAGGGGGCCGGTGTGCCGTTCCGCAGCGAACCGGTGTCCGGGCCGGGCGGCCGCCAGATCCTGGTCGGCGACCCGGCGGGCAACCTCGTCGAGCTGTTCCAGCCCGCGAGCCGTTAGCAGGTGCTCTCGTCCTCGTCGTGGGTCTGGCACCGGGAACGCCGGTAGGCGTGGGCGGCCGAGACGGTGTCGAAAACCGCCTCGACGACCACGCGGCAGCGGTGCGTGGGTGACCGCCGCAGGCAGTGGCGTTTGTGGGTCTGGGCCACCCTGGCGCGCTGCAGTTCGGTGGCGACGCTGCGGTCCCAGACCACCCACTGACCGTCGGACGCCTTCCACTCGACCCGCTGCACCACGGCCCGCTCCGACTGCGCGGGCTGGTCGGCCGGGCGCTCGGGCGCCACGCCGTCGCGGCTGACGACCAGCCACAGCAGCGTCATCGAGGCCGCGAGAACGACGAGTTCCCTGGCCTTGAGCTCGTACCACGAGGTGGTCGGCGGGGCGGGCCGGTCGCGCTGCTCGTCAGTCGGCACGATGTCTGCCTCCGTGGCGTCCGGATGTTCCGGGATCCGGCTCCGGCCGTTGCGGCGGGGGCCCTGGCCGTTCCCGGGGCGGGACGAATCCGCCGTGCGCGTCGCCACCGTACGAAGCCGCACCACCGTTGGGGGCCCGGCCGCCGTACTGGGGTTCACCACCGTACGGGGGCTCCCCGTAGGGGGCTTCACCGAACGAGGGGTCACGGTACGAGGGCTCCCCGATCGAGGGCTCCCCGATCGAGGGCTCACCGTACGTGCGCTCACCACCGTACGAAGGGCCACCGCCGTGGGGAGGCTCACCGCCGTACGTGGGTCTGGCGGCGTAGGGAGGCTCACCGCCGTACGTGGAGCGCCCGCCGTGCGAGGGCTGACCGTCGCGCGAGGGCTGACCGCCGCGCGGGGGCTGGCCATCGTACGAAGGCCGGCCGTCGTACGGGGCCTGACCGTCGGACGACCCACCGTAGAGGCGCTGCCCGTCGTGGGGCGCTTGCCCGCCGCGGGGCGGCTGGGCGCCGCGCATCGGGTCGGCGCCGCGAGGCGGTAGTGGACCGCGACGGCCGTCCGGGTGGCGCGCGGGCGCAGCCGCCCCGCCCGTCGCCGGGACGTGCCCGCGGTACCCCGGCGCCGCCGCGTCGGGGTACCCGGGGCCTCCCGCGCCGGGATGCCCCGGTACCGGTACCCCCACGCCCTGGTGCACCGGCGGACCCTGCGCGGGGTAGCCCCGGTCCCGCTCGCCGTACTGGCCGGGTGCGCGTGCTCCGGCCCGAGCGTGCCCCGGTTGCTCGGCCCCGTAGACGCCCGGCGACTCAGCCCCGTACACGCCCGGCGTCTCTGCGCCGTACACGGCCGCTGGCTCAGCCCCATACCGGCCAGGCGGTTCAGCCCCGTATCGGCCTGGCGGCTCGGCGGCGCTGAATACCGGCGGACCGGCCGGTTCCCCGTCGGGCGGCCCGGTCGCCTCGGCGTCGCGGGCCGCGCGTTGCGCAGCCGCGGACGGCCCCACCGGGAACAGCCGTGGACGCCGCCGGGCGGCCAGATCCTCCACCCATCCGAACAGGACGACCGCGCCCACGATCAGGATCCAGGTCGAACCGAAGATCCAGGCCGGGTGGTACGTGATGCCGGACTCCCAGACCCCGCCGACTTCCTCCAGCTTCTCGCTGAGCACGTACGACACGTCGATCAGCACGTTGTGCCAGAGGTAGATCGTCACCGCCCGCGCGTTGACCAACGCCACGAACCGCCCGAGGACCGGCGTCCGGCCGATCCAGCTCGCGTCCGGGGCGAACCGCAGCAGCGGGACGATCACCGCGAGCGACCAGAGCGCCTGCGCGACCGGGATCCCGTTGAGGTCGTAGGAGTTGCCGTCGTCGGTCTCCAGCGGGTGCGACAGCGCCCAGACGATGCCACCTGCAGCCGCGCCCACGACGAACGTCGCCAGCGCCGGGATCGGCACCTTGGCGAGGCCTCCGGTGCGGTGCGCGAATCCCAGCATCCAGCACGGCGCGAAGATCCCCAGGTCGGACAGGAGCGCCCAGACCATGCCGTCGTCCGCGTTCGGGACGACGTCGAGCGCCTGCATGAACAGAATGCTGAGCGGGAGCAGGAGCGTCGGGATCGGCCACCGGCGGAACGCCCGGAGCAGCAGCGGGCTGAGCGCCACCAGCCAGAGGTAGGTCCGCAGGTACCAGAGCACGACCGTGACGTTCTCGCCCCACTCGTTGCCGGGCGGGTCGAAGATCGGCACCAGCCAGAACACCAGGTGCCAGAGGGGGATCGGGTCACCGGTGTCCGAATCGGACCAGGTGCTCAGCGCCCCGCCCTGCCAGATCATCACCGGGATCATCACGGCACCGAACAGCCAGAGTGCGGGCAGTAATCGGCGCACCCGGTTCCGGATCACGGTCGCGGCCGGCTGCCGGTCCAGCGACTTCACCATCAGCCCGCCGGCGAGCGCGAACATGACGCCCATCGCGGGGAAAGCCCAGCTCAGCCACGCCCCGCCGAACGAGTGGTACACGACCACTCGCACGATCGCCGCGGTTCTCAGCGCGTCCAGGTACAGCTCGCGAGGGCGTACGGACGCGCGAGTACCGACGGCAGCGGTCATCGGATGGGGACTCCAAGCGATCGGTGACGCCTGCCGACCAGGCGGACGCAGGTGGTTCCTGAGAGAACTCTCAGACTAGTAGGGCGACTCCATCCGGTTCATCCGCACCCGCCGAATTGATTCACCCTTAACCTCCGGTCCAGAGGTTGGCACCGGCAAGTACTCGGCGGGTGACGCGGCGTTTACGATCGTCACTCACGCCCACCGGTCGACGGAGTTCTCCTCGCATGACACTTCAACGCCTGCGTTCGGTGCCCCCCGCGGAGTGGGCGGTGCTCGCCGCGCTGGTGGTCCTCGCGGTAGCGGCCCGATTCGTCGGGCGGAACTACGTCACCGCCGACATGCAGGTCTTCTTCGACTGGTACGCCCACTTACAAGAACACGGCTGGGACTCGGCGGTCGGCAACTACAACGCGCCGTTCCTCTACCTGCTCATGCTGGCCGGTTGGCTGCCCGGTGAGCTGCTGTTCAACCTCAAGGCGATCTTCGTCGTGTTCGACGTGGTGCTCGCCTGGTTCGTCTACCGGATCGTGGCGCTCAAGTACACCGGCTGGCGGATCCCGGCGGCGGCCGCGCTGATCACGGTGTTCCTGCCGACCGTGGTCGTGAACGCGTCGATGTACGGCCAGTGCGACTCGATCTGGGCCTCGTTCTGCGTCGGCGCGCTCTACTTCTTCTTGCGTGACCGGCCGTGGCTCGCGGTCTCGTTCTGCGCGCTGGCCTACGCGTTCAAGCCGCTGGGCATCTTCATCTTCCCGGTGCTGGCGCTGCTGCTGCTGGGCGGCCTGGTGCGCTGGCGGACGTTGCTCATCGCGCCGGTCGTCTACGTGGCGGTCGACGTCCCGATCATGCTGATCGGGCGGGACCCGATCGAGGTGCTGACGCTCTACTTCCACCAGCTCGACGACCCGAAGCGCCTGGTCCGCGGCGGACCCACGATCTACCAGTTCTTCGACGTGCGGGTCGGCGCCGTGGAGATGGCCGCGATCGGGACGCTGCTCGCCGCCGCGGCGGTGCTCGGCATCTGCTGGGTGCTCACCGCGACGCGCACCGAACTGGACCGGACGCGGATCGTCACCGCGGCTGCCTGTTTCGGGATCCTGGTGCCGTTCCTCCAGCCCCGGATGCACGAGCGTTACTTCTACCTCGCCGACGTGCTGACGCTGATCCTCGCGTTCTACGTGCCGCGCCGCTGGTACCTGCCGCTTCTCGTCCAAGTGGCGTCGTTCTTGTCGTATTTGCCGTTCATGCTGCGGGGTGGGCCGCCGGGGACGTACGTCGACCGGAAGGTGCTGTCCGCGCTGATGCTCGTCGCGCTGGTGATCGCCGGCTACGAGCTGCTGCGCGACGTCCGCGGCAGCCGCCTGACCGACGACCCGGTCACCGACGACGAGCCCGGCACCGAATCCGGTGCTCCGGAGCCGCGGCGCGGCGACGAGGAACCCGAGCCCGGCCGCGCGACGCCGTCGGCGCTCCTGGCGACCTAGGCTGGAGCGGTCGATCGTCGAGAGGGAGTAGGTCGGGGACGTGCGTCTTGCCGTGGGCTGCGCGATGTGGACGCACAAGGCCTGGCAGGGACGGTTCCTGCCGCATCCGCTGCCGGCCGGGGAGCGTCTGCGGGCCTACGCGGGGTGGTGCGACGCGGTCGAGGGCAACACGACGTTCTACGCGACGCCGACCCGTGAGACGGTGGCCACCTGGGCCGCGCAGACCGGCCCCGACTTCCGGTTCGTCGTGAAGTTCCCGAAGGCCGTGACGCACGAGCGTCGTTTCACCGGCGTCGAGCAGGAGGTTCGGGCGTTCCTCGACGCGGTCGAGCCGCTCGGCCCGCGCGCCGACGCGCTGTGGGTGCAGTTGCCGGGGTCGTTCGGCCCCGCCGACGTGCCGCTGCTCGCGAACTTCCTCCGGCGGCTGCCCGGATCCTTCCGGTACGCGGTCGAGGTGCGGCACCCGGCGTTTTTCGACGACGCCCGTGCGACCGCGGAGCTGGAGGACGTGCTGACGCGCGCCGGCGCCGAATGGGTGCCGTTCGACACCACGGCGTTCTTCCGGTCCGCACCGACGAGCGACGCCGAGCGCGACGCGTGGACGAAGAAGCCGCGGGTGGCCCGGCGCGCGGTCGCGCTCACCGACCGGCCGATCGTCCGGTACCTCGGACGCGACGAGGTCGCGCGGACCGTCGAGGGCTGGCAGCCGTGGGTCGAGACCGTCGTCGAGTGGCTCCGCGAGGGCCGCTCGCCGACGGTCTTCGTCCACACGCCCGACAACGCGGACGCCCCGGCGCTCGCCCGCCGCTTCCACGACGAGGTCCGGGCTCGCGTGCCTGCGCTGGACCCGCTCCCGGACCCCGCCCCGGTCGAACCGCTGACCCTGTTCTAGGGGGCCCTGTTCTAGGGGCCCTGTTCTAGGGGCCGGCTTCTAGGCGTCGACCGAGATCGAGTCGACCCGGTCGGGATAGAACGCGACGTGGTCCTTGATCTCGGCGACCGGCTGGTGCGGCGCGCGGTACTCCCAGATCGCGTCGACGGCCTTGTCACCGCCGGCCGGGATCGAGTAGTACGACGCGTCGCCCTTGTACGGGCAGTAGCTCTCGGTCGCGCTGCGCTCGAGCAGGGACTGGTCGACGTCGGCCAGCGGGACGTAGAGCACCGGCGGGTAGGACGCCTCCTGCAGCGCCAGCGCGTTCCGGCTGTCCGCGACGACCTTTCCGGCCACCGTGACGACGACCCGGTCGGTGCTCGGGGTGACCGTGATCGGGTGATCGGGGCCGGGCTTGAGTACCAGTCTCTCGGCCATGCCACTTTCTCCTTCTCGTCGTACGGAACCTCTAATTTCGTACAAGGCCAGCCGACGACAGATATTCCGCCCGGCAAGGGCTATCTTTCCGAGTGAAGAACTGGGAATACCAGACGATCGGGGAGTGTCGGGTACGTCATGAGCGAGCCGTCGATGATCCTTGGCGCGATGATCTTCTATCCGGGCGGCGAGCACCTCGCCAGCTGGCGGTTACCCGGCGCGCAGCCCGAGCGGTACCTCGACGTCGGCTACTACCGGGACTTCGCCCGGACCGCCGAGCGCGGCGGCTTCGCGACGCTGTTCATCGCCGACGAGCTGTACGTCTGGGACCGGTTTGCCTCCGGCATCGACCACGTCGTCAACATCCGCACCGAGCCGTTCACGCTCCTCGGCGCGTTGTCCCAGGTCTCCGAGCAGATCGGCCTCGCGGCCACGGTCTCGACCACGTACAACGAGCCCTACCACGTCGCCCGCAAGCTCGCGTCGCTGGACTTCCTGAGCAGCGGTCGCGCGGGCTGGAACGTCGTCACCAGCGCGAGCGACGAGGAAGCCTGGAACTTCGGCCGGGACGCGAACCTCGACCACGCGGTCCGGTACCGGCGGGCGGCGGAGTTCATCGACGTCGTCAACGGGCTGTGGGACAGCTGGGACGACGACGCGTTCCGCTACGACAAAGAGTCGGGCTACTTCGCCGACGCCAGCAAGCTGCACCGCCTCGACCACCGCGGCGAGTTCTTCACCGTCCGCGGTCCGCTGAACATCGCCCGCCCACCGCAGGGGCGTCCGGTGTTGTTCCAGGCCGGGGCGTCCGAGGCGGGTCGGGCGTTGGCGGGAGCGACCGCGGAGGCGGTCTTCACGCTCGACGGCGGCGGGATCCGCGGCGCGCAGGCGCTCTACGACGACTACAAACGCCGGGCCGCGGCCAACGGCCGCAACCCCGATCACCTCAAGGTCCTGCCCGCGCTCTCCCCGATCGTCGGTGAGACGCAACGCGAGGCGGACGAGTACCTCGATCTCATCGAGTCGCTGACCCCGGACCGGTTGTCGCTGGACTGGCTCTCGCACTACCTGCACTTCGACGTGAGCAGCCATCCGATGGACGAGAAGTTCCAGCCGGACCTCTCGGTGCCGACCAACCAGGTCAAGTCGGTGTACGAGCAGATCCGGCGGGTCGTGGGGGAGGGCACGTTCACGCTGCGCGAGGTCAACCGGGCGATGCTGCGGCGGCGGTTCCTCGCGGGCACCCCGGACCGGATCGCCGACTGGATGACCGAGCGGTTCACCGGCGGTGCCGCCGACGGGTTCATGCTCGCGTTCTCGTCGATCCCGGTCGGCGTCGAGCAGTTCGTCGAGCTGGTCGTACCGGAGCTGCGGAAACGTGGCGTCTACACCGGTGAGTACCGGGGCGCCACCCACCGCGAGAACCTCGGCCTCCCGGAGCCCTCCAGCCGCTACGCCTGACCCGACGTGGGGTCCAGCGCCCCGGGCAATCCAGCCGGATCTATGACCGCATAGCCTGGTGCGTCGTGGGCGGGCACCGAGCATCCGGCCCCGGAACCTCGGTCACGAGATCCGAATGGAGATCGTCATGGATGACACCGGCCAGCCGAACGCCCACCCGAGGCGCGGGACGATCCAGCGGTTGGACAACATCGCGATCGTCGTCGACGACCTCGCGGCCGCGAAAGCCTTCTTCGTCGAACTCGGGCTGGAGCTGGAAGGCGAGGCGACGGTCGAGGGCGCCGCGGTAGATCGCCTGGTCGGTCTCGAGGGAGTCCGATCGGACATCGCGATGATGCGCACCCCGGACGGCCACGGGCGGCTCGAGCTGACCAAGTACCACTCGCCGACGAGCCGAGTCGCTGACCCGCTCGCTCCGGCGAACACGCTGGGCAACCATCGCGTCATGTTCGCCGTCAAAGACATCGACGACATCGTCGATCGCTTGCGGCCACACGGCGCCGAACTCCTCGGCGAGCTGGTGCAGTACGAGAACAGCTACCGGCTCTGCTACCTCCGCGGCCCCGCAGGCATCCTCGTCGCGCTGGCCGAGGAGACCAAGTGACCGGTCGCTGAAGGGCCAACGGCCCGATGGCCGACGGGGGTGGGTGAGAATCGACGATCGACTGGGACGAGTCCGGGAGGCGCGTGGCCGGCTCGTGCGTGAGGGTCCGGCGTGGACGCGGGGCCCGGAACGAGATTTTGAGATCGTCACGCTGCCTGAGCGAGACTGTGACCTGCTCCGCGACCTTCTGATCGCCGACCGGGCACAGACGGTCGTTGAGGTTGGGCTCGCCTACGGCAGTTCCGCTCTCGCGATTGCCGAAGCCCTCCTGGTCGTCGCGTCCCCGCAGCCCCGGCACATCGTCATCGATCCGTTCCAACAACAGGCGTTCTCCGACGTCGGATGGAACCTGCTGCGCTCGGCCGGAGCAGACTCGATCACCAGCCTGCTGACGGTCCCTTCCTCGGTCGCCCTGCCGCAACTACTCACCGACGGCGTTCTGGCCGACGCCGCGTTCGTCGACGGCAGTCACCGATTCCACGAGGTGGTCGTCGACCTCTACTTCCTCCGGAAGATCGTCCGGCCGGGTGGCCTGATCGTTCTGGACGATGATTGGACGCCGTCGGTGCGGGCCGCGGTGCGCTACTACGAGCGGAATCTCGGCTGGGCGGAGGTCCCCGGCGCCTTCGACAGCGGCACCCACCGGTTCATCGGTGACGACCCGGCTGGTGAGACCGTGCCCCGCTGCCGGGCCATGAGACTGCCCGATCCGTCGTTCGAGCCGCCCTTCGAACAGTTTCAGCCGTTCTAACGAGCAGCCGACGACGCGCTTCGGGTCGACGTTTCATTCACGCTTCGGGTCGGATTTAGGGAGCCTGGCTGGCCGACGACGCCAGCGGTGCATCTGATCGGCGCTGCCGCAGCGCGGAGCAGGGCCGCCGCAGCTACCGAGTGAGGTCCGATCGGGATCACGTTCAGCGGGTGGGCATACTCCAGCGCGGTGCCGTCGCTGCCGGTCGGGCGGTGACGCCGGAACGGTCCACGGCGGTCGTCGCTCCCGGAGGCGAGAGTGCGAAGGCTCTACGACGAGATGCTGGCCCTCCTCGGCGCGCCGCTGTCTTCGGTGATCGTGCCGCAGGCGCAGGTTCAGTTCGATGCGGTCGTCGAGCACTGGCACCTGCCCGAACCGGACCGTTCGGCGCTGCGGCAGTGGGGACTGCCCGACGGGCCACTACTGCGCCCCACGCTCCAACCCGCCTCGCGTCCTACGCTGAAACCCACTGTTGCCGGTGAGCCAGAACGCCGGCTGATCTCGGCAGACGCACAGCTGTACTTGTTGGGCGTCTACGGCGCCGACTTCAATCCGGACCTCACGATTCGAGTCGGGGCGATCGCCGGCACCGGACGGGTCATGGGGATCCGCGCGCGCCCGTTGACCACCGATGACGTCCACGAACAGCTGCGCCCTCACCATCCGGATCTCTACCGCCCGGCGGTCTGCTATTTCAACGCGTCGGTGGCGGCGTTCGTAGAGGTCGCCTGGCGCTGGTACGCGGCCGTCGAACTGCTCAGGGCGAATCCCGCACCCGATTACACGGAGCCGTTCGAGGCCCACGAACAGCACCACGCCGAAGTGGAACGATCGTGCGCGACGTTCCTCGCCAGAATGACGTCGCTCGACCCCACGCTGGACGATCGCGATCTCGACTCCGTGTGGGTGGAGGCCATCCTCGACGACCTCTGAATACGCGCAGCGGGCACGCCGACTTGCCCAGCGTGGCTCGGCCGGTTCGAGGGGCCCCAGTGTGGCTCGGCCGGTTCGAGGGGCCCCAGTGTGGGTCGGCGAGGGCTCGGCGCGCCGGAGGCTCGTGGGCATGCCGGCGTCCCGGCATGCCTGCGTGCCGGGTGGCGCCCGGCTGTTTTGGCTGTTGGGGTTGCTAGTCGGGTGGGTCGAGGATGGTGCCGTCGGGTCGGCGGATGGTGAGTTCTTGTCCGTCGAGTTGGAGGGTCCAGCCTTCGTCGTGGACGCGGTGGTGATGGAAACCGCATAGGAGGATGAGGTTGTTCATGTCGGTTGGTCCGCCGTGGGTCCAGGGGATGATGTGGTGGGCTTGGGTCCAGTGGGGTGGGCGGGTGCAGTAGTGGAATCGGCAGCCCTGGTCCCTTACGACCAGGCCGCGGCGCATGGTGGGTGGGACGAGGCGGGTGCGGCGTCCGACGGCGATGGGGACGTCGTCGGGTCCGAGGATGATGCGGTTGATCGCGGCGTCGCAGGCGATGCGGTCGATGGCTTCGAGGGGGAGGGTGTCGCCGAGGTCGGTGCGTCCGCCGTCGCCGGGTCCGGGGACCCAGCGGCTACCGGGAACCCAGACCCGGGGACCACGGCCGGAGCCGCTGCCGG
>NZ_FRCS01000032.1 GCF_900143005.1 Cryptosporangium aurantiacum | reverse complement strand
CGACACCGACGGCGACGGCTACACCGACACCGCCGTGGCCGACACCAACGGCGACGGCGTCGCCGACACCGCAGCCACCACCCGCGTCTGACCCACACCCCGCGAGCCGCCCCCTGGAGGGCGGCTCGCGGCGTTCGAAACGGATTGCATTTGGAAGGGCCAGAGGCCTCCCAAATGCAATCCGCTTCGGCGCGGCCCCGACTCGGTGGCGGATTCCCGCCAGCATCCGGCGGCGGAGCGCACCACGATCGATGGTATGGACACCACGACGACCTACCGCATCGACGCGATCGCCCCACAGACCCTGGACGCCGCCCGGGCGGGCAGCCCGGACGCCGGCGGAACCCCGCCCGAGCGCCGCACGGCCGACGGCGGCGAACCGCTCCGCTGCTGCCTCCGGGACGCGAGCCCCGGCGAGGAGCTCATCCTGTTCGGCTACCGGCCACCGCTGCCGGAAGGCCCGTACCGCGAGTACGGCCCGGTGTTCGCACACGCCACCCCGTGCGGTGGTGCGGTTGATGGGCGGTATCCGGAGGGGTGGCTGGGGCGGCCGCAGGTCTATCGGGCCTACGACGCCGAGGGGCGCATCCACCCCGCCACGCGCGTCCACGACGGCTCCGCACCGGACGCGGTCCTCGACGAGATGCTCGCCGACCCGTCAGTGATCGGCATCCACAGCCGGAACGTCGCCTACGGGTGCTTCATGTTCACGGTGACGCGCACGGCGTGACCGCCACCACCCGCCCGCGAAGATCACGACGAGCACCACCGCGGCCGCGGCCGACAGGTAGGTTCCCGCGCCCTGGTACGGCGTGCGGTACGACAGCGCCACGGTGTGCACACCCTTCGGCACCGCGACCGCGACCAGACCGTGGTCGGCGGGGACCAGCTCGGCGGCCTTGCCGTCGACGGTCACCGCCCAGTCGGTCTGCAGTGCGTCGGCGACCACCAGGTAGCCGTCGCCGGACGCGTCGACCCGGGTCTCGATCCGGTCGACCCCGTCGGTGACGACCGAGATCTCCGCGGTGCTGCCCTCGGTCGCCGGCGCACCGGCCGCGTCGAGCACGACCTGGTTCGCCGCGAGCGAGCGGCTGTTCACCAGCTCCACCCGCGCGGCGGCGTCCGGCTCGACCACGGTCTCGTTCGCCCACCGGATCCGCGGCAGCGCGGTCAGCCGCTCGTAGACCACCGCTTCGCCGGCGTACACCAGCTTCAGCCCGTCGTCAGCCGGCCGCACGACGCCCAGCGACCCCTCGACGGTCAGCGGGACCGCGGAGTCCTGGGTGATCACCGCGGTCAGCGCCGCGTCGGCGGGCAGATCCTCGGCGACGATCGGGATCGTCAACCGCTGGCCGGCGGCCAGGCCGTCCCGCCCGCCGCTGACCAGTACCTCGCGCTCGCCGCGCGCCAGCTCCTTACCGGCGGAGTCGCGCAGGCTGACCCGCACGTGCGCGTCGCGGTCCGGCCGGAACGCCGCCGCGGTGACGACCGAGACCGCGCGCAGCGGCCCGGAACCCGGCACCCGCTCGGTCAGCGGCTGGTCGTTGCCGATCGTGGTCGGCCCGGTGGTCGGCTTCGGTTCGGTGACCGTGCCGAACACCTCGTCCCAGGGCGCGGTCACGAAGTACTTGATGCCGAGCCGGTCGAAGAGCGGCTGCTGCGCCATCTGCGACGTCGACCGGAAGTTGACGTAGGTCGGCGGGTCACCGAGTCCCCAGCCGGGCATGCCGTCCAGCGCCTCGCCGAACCGCTTCCCGACGAACTGGTGGCCGTTCAGCGCCCGCAGCCGGTAGTAGGAGTCCGATCCGACGAACATCGCGCCGCCCGCGGCGTACCGGTCGTCCCCGAGGTGCTCGGCGAGCCAGGTGTGGACGCCGGTCTCCGGGTAGAACGTGTCCCGGTCCGACTTCGGCCAGTACGGCCCGGCGAACGTCAGCGCCTGCACCACGACGAGCACCGGCACCAGCACCGCCGCAGCTCCGGCGAGCCACCGCCCGCGCCCGCGGCGGATCGTCCACCACAGCACCCCGATCGCCGCCACCGCCAGCGCGACGAACAGCCCGGCCCACAACACTTGGTCGTCGAACCAGGAGACGCGGTACGCGCCGTTCTCGCCGCCCTTCGCGATCTCCGCCGCCCGCCGCCCCCGCCAGATCAGTCCGGCGCCGGCAACCGCTGCCCCGCTGAACACCAGCGCCGGCCAAACCCGCCAGACCCAGCTCGCGGCCCGCGCCGGAGCGACCTTCCGCACCAGCAGGTCGAACCCGACCGCAGCGAGAACCGCGAGCACGAAGCAGAGCACGCTCCGCATCCGCCCGACGTAGTTGTCGGAGAACAGCACCGGCAGCTTCTGCAGCACGGCCAGCGGCAGCCCACCCGCGTACGAGACGAGGAGCCCGAGCCCGGCCGCGACGACGAAGAACGTCCAGCCGCCGCGCGGCAGCCGGCCCCAGGCGGCCCGTGGCCACGCGACCGCGACGAGGATCAGCAGCACCGCCGCCGCCCCGAGGTACATCGTCGATTCGACCAGGTTGACCGGTAGATACCAGTACGGTCCGCGGTTCGGGTCGGTCGTCCCGAACGCCCAGGGCGCCACCGCGGTCAACGCGGTCACCGGCGACAGGTGGTCGTCGGGCGTCTGTTCCCGTCCTCGGATGAAGACACCGGTCATCGCCGACGCGAACGGCAGCAGCTGGAACGCGGCGAGCGCGACCGCACCGCCGAGCGCCGCACCGGCGCCGCCGACCACGCCGACGATCCGCCGCCACTGCCCGCCGTACTCGGCGAAGACGCGGGTGACCAGGTACAGGCCGGCGAACAGGATCGTGTAGCCGGTCACCGCCGGGAAACCGCCGAGCAGCATCGACGCGACGGCCAGGCACAGCAGTGCCCCGTCCCGGGCCCGCCGGTTGGTCACCAACCGCTCGGCACACCAGAACACGGCCGGAATGAACGCGGCGACCCGGGTCTGCGGCCAGTTCGTCCACGCGATCATGAACCCGCTGCCGACGAACACCAACCCACCGAGCCCGGCCGCCGCACGTCCGAGCCCGAACCGCCGCAGGAACAGGAACGTCGCGCCCGCCGCCACCAGGATCTCGAGCAGCTTCACGTAGCCGGGCGCCAGCCATCCGGGCAGCACCAGGTACGGCACCGTCAGCGGGTTGTAGACCGCGTTGTTCGGCGTCGAGCCGAACGCGCTGCCACCGGCCTGGTACGGGTTCCAGAGTGCGACGTCACCGTCGCGGAACAGCTCACCGAAGAGCGTGGTGTTGGGGACGACCGAGTCGACGGTGTCGTTCAGGTACGTGTTCGTCGGCTGGACGTCGGCCAGGCCGGAGTTCACGTACGGGGCCTTGTTCGCGATCATGTCGGTCGCGGCGAAGACCTTCTGGCCCAGCAGAGCCGGCCCGATGCCGATCAGCGCGTAACCGATGATCGTCAGCGTGACCACCGCGGTCAGCACCCGCTGCCAGCGCGGTTCGGCCGGCCGGGACTGCTCGCTCTCCTCGGACGGCTCCGGCGCCGGGGTTGCCACGACGGTGTCGGACCTCTGGCTCACGGGGACCCTGTTTTGTTCACGAGATGATCGAACTCCGGAACGCGGGGGACTACGGCCACGCCGGGACGCGAGGACCCGCCGAGAGTAACAGCCCCGTGGTAACCCTCCGTCGAACGCCGGACGTCCGATGGATTGTCGGCAGCCCGGCGGGGAACCCAGCACGTCATGCGCATCGTGGTGACCGGAGCCAGCGGGAATGTCGGGAGTGCGGTGGTACGGGCTGCCCTCCGATCGGGTGCGGAGGTGGTCGCGGTCGCTCGGCGGATCCCGCCGGAACGCTCTGCACCTTCCGGCACGCGGTGGGTCCGCTGCGACGTCGGTGCCCGTAATGCGGACGTCGTCCTGCGCGCCGCCATGGCCGGGGCGGACGCCGTGGTGCACCTGGCGTGGGCGATCCAGCCGAGCCACGACCGGCGCCGGCTCGTCCGGACCAACCTGCTCGGGACCGACGCGGTGATCAGCGCCGCCGAGCAGGCAGGCGTCCCGCACCTGGTGCACGCGTCCTCGGTCGGCGTGTACTCGGTCGGGCCGAAGGATCGCCCGGTCGGCGAGGACTGGCCCACCGAGGGCATCCACACGTCGTCCTACAGCCGGGACAAGGTCGCGGCCGAACGCCTGCTCGACGCCGCCGAGCAGCGGGGCGTGCTGCCGGTCGTGACCCGGCTGCGGCCGGCGCTGGTGGTGCAGCGCAGAGCGGCCAGCGAGCTCCTGCGGTACTTCGCGCCCGCCCTGGCGCGGCCGCTCGTGCGTGCGCCACTACCGGTCCTCCCGCTACCCGACCGCGCGGTGACGCAGGTCGTGCACGCGGACGACGTCGCGGACGGCGTCCTGCGAATTCTCGCCGCGCGGGCGGGCGGGGCGTTCAACCTGGCGCCGGAGCCGCCGCTGCGGCCGGAGGACCTGGCGGCGGCGTTCGGTGGGCGGCGGATACCGCTTCCGGCGTCGGTGCTCCGTGCGGGCGCTGCCGTGACCTGGGCGACGCGCCTCCAGCCGGTCGACGCCGGTTGGGTCGACCTCTTGCTCGGTCACCCGCTGCTGGACAGCGCACGGGCGCGGGACGAACTGGGGTGGACGCCCCGCTACCGCACGACCGAGGCGCTCGCCGATGTCGTCGGTGGCATCCGCGCCCACGCGGGCGGTCGCGGCCCCCTCCTCCGCCCGATCCGGCTGTTCGCCTAGTCCACCATCAGGAAGACACGCACGAGCATGAACAGCGCGACCAGCACCACCATCAGTCCGATGGCGCCGATCACCACGCGGGGCACCCATTTCGGGGCCGGTCCTGCCTCCTGATGGGTGATCGCCGAGACGCCACCTTCCCCCGGTGGCGTCTCCCCCGGCGGCACACCGCCGCCGGGCTCCAGCCCCGGCGTGCGGCTCGGATCCGGACCTTGCCAGCTCATCGAGCTCATCAGTCCTCCTTCCGGTTGCGTCCGCCGGTGGGCTACCCGGTCACCCGGCACACACACCCCGTACCGGGCGGAAACCGGCGACCGATCTCAGGTTCACGGTGTGACCGCCTGCTTGCCGGGTAATTGCTGCTCTATGTCGGTGATCCGAGCACTCTTCACCCGCCTGGAAAACGCGCGGCTCCTCGACCCCGTCGCCGAGGCGGTCGCGGACGCGGTCCATCAGACGATCCCCAGCGCACGCATCGCAGACCTCCTACACGGTCGATGGCTCGGCCATCCGGTCCATCCGGTGTTGGTCCAGGTACCGATCGGCGCCTGGGTGTCGGCGAGCGTCCTCGACTTCACGCCCGGTGGCCGGACCGCCGCGCGGCGACTCGTCGGTCTCGGGCTGCTCACCGCGCCCGCCGCGATCGCTGCCGGCCTGGCCGACTGGGCGGACCTGGAACCCGACCAGCGGCGCGTCGGCCTGGTGCACGCGGCCGCGAACGCGGTCGGCACCACGTTCTACGCCGCCTCCTGGACGGCCCGGAAGCAGGGACGACAGCTCAGCGGCGTCGGTTACGCGCTGCTGGGCCTGGCCGCCGTCGGCCTCGGCGGCACGCTCGGCGGCCACCTCGCCTACTCGCAGGCGAGCGGCGTCAACCACGCCGAGGGCACGATGCGGCGGGCCGGGGACGGCTGGCAGGACCTCGGGCCGCTGGACGAGATCCCGATCGGCGAGCCGGTGCGGCGCGTGGTCGGTGACACCACGGTCGTCGTCTATCGCAGGCACCTGCGGACCGGCGGCGGCGTCCATGTCCTGGCGTCCGAATGCAGTCATGTCGGCGGACCGCTGCACGAAGGGGAAGTCACCGACGGGCCGGGGGAACCCCGGATCACGTGCCCCTGGCACGGGTCGGTGTTCCGGCTGGTCGACGGCGAACCGCTGCGCGGTCCGGCGACTGCGTGCCAGCCGGTGTTCCGGACCGAGATCGTGGCCGGGCGGCTGCGTGCTCGGGCGTTCGCGGAAGGAAGCGTGTGGAAGAACGCCGAGGTGTGAGCGGTGAGGAAGTGAGCGTCACGCTCTATGAGGACGGCCCGCTGCTGATTCGGGGCGACTTCGTACTGCGTGGCCAGGACGGGACGCCGATCGACCCCGGCCGCGCGACCGTGGCGCTGTGCCGGTGCGGGAAGTCCGGGCTCAAGCCGTTCTGCGACGGCACGCACAAACTCGTCGGCTTCGAAGCGCCCGGAGCATGAAAACAAGCCCTACCGCCGCATCTGCGGCGGTAGGGCTTTCCCATGGAGTCAGGCAGCGAGCGGATCGGGGCTGCGGAGTGCGGTGTGGCCGCTCTCCCAGCGATCGAGGATCCACTCGGCCGCAGCGGCGTCCAGCCACAACCCGCACGCCGCTCCGAACAGCACGTCGCGCGCCTGGTCGGGGTGCTCGGCGACGTATCCCCCGCAGAGGTCGTGCGCGGCGATCTGCTCGTGCACGGCGTCGGCGGTGACGTGCTCGTCGTAGAAGCGCGTCGCGTCGGCGTCACCGCCCAGCCGCCGCAACCCGTTGCCGTAGCGCCGATTCGGCAGCGACGACGTCATCTCGAACGCGGCCAGGTGCCCCAGCAGCGCGGGCAGCCAGCGCCGGTGCAGGCCGAACAGCGACATGAGGTTGCTGGTGGCGAGCGTCTGCGCCGAGACGTGGTCGACGTAGGCGCCGTACCGGGAGTCGAGACCGAGCCGCTCCATCGTCGTCCGGAACAGTTCGGAGTGCATCCGCTCGACGCGGCCGCCGCCGTACTCGTCCGCCTGGATCTCGACCAGCGCGGCCTTGGGCCGCCCGTCGAGCCGCGGAATCCCCCAGCTGTGCGGGTCGGCCTCCTTCAGGTGGTACAGCGACCGGTGCACGACGAACTCCCGGAACTGGGTGAGCGTCGCTTTCCGCTGCAGATAGCGGCTCATCGAGGGCCCGGCGTCGGCGTTGGTCAGCGCGGCGAGCGCGGCAGGGATCGGCCCGTCCGAACCGTCCGGAAGCGTCACCACCGCACGAAGGCCCCCGAGGAACCGTTGCTCCAACCCCGCCCGCAGCCGAATCAGATCTGGATCCCAGTCCCAGTCGGGGTCGACCTCGTCGAATCCCCGGTAGTGCAACTCGTAGAGCACCCAGAGCGCGAGCTGCAAATCCTCGTCGGCCCACGGCTCGTCCGACCCTGGGACGGACGCTCCCCCGAACGTGCCGGGCTTACCGGCCAGTGCCTGGACCAACGCTTCACTCACGCCACCCCGTGGCTCCGGCAACCGCATGTAACTTCCTTCCGGTTCGGCGCGTCAACGCGCGCCCCGGACGAAGTTCCCGCTAGGAAGCATCCGAAACGGCAGTTGCCAGCGGTACCGGGTGTCCGCGCTCGATCGGCCGCACGCCGGCGATCCGCCGCCGGGCCGTCTCGTCGAGGAACGCCTGCAGCGGCGTCTTCTGCACGGTGTAGTCGTCGTTGTGGATCGGGAAGACGAACGACGGGTCGATCAGCTCGACCAGGTCCGCGCCCTGCTGCTCGTCCATCGTCAACAGCACGCCGAGGATGCGGGTTCCACCGAGATGCACCAGCGCCGCGTCGATCCCCGGGTATCGCTCCGCGATCTCGCCGAGCCACGGACGGCAGAGCGTGTCGCCGGTGATGTACAGCCGGAACACCCGGACACCGTCCCGCTCCAGGTCGACGACGCTGCCCATCACCGGCGGCAGCAACCGGTGCACGAGGTCGGGGCCGTGCTGGCCGGGCACTGAGGTCACCCGGAGCACCTCGGTGCCGTGCCGCAGCTCCCACGCCGCCCAGGGACGGAGACCTTCGGCCGCCCGGAAGCCCCAGCGTTCCAGCCGCCGGGCGGCGTGCGCCGTGGTCACGATCGGCGTGCTGCGCTCGAGGCCGTGCCTCGCTCTCCGGTCGAAGTGGTCACCGTGCAGGTGGGAGAGCACCACCGCGTCCAGCGGCGGCAACGCCTCCATCGCGATCGCGGGATCGACCAACCGGCGGGACGACAAGCCGTAGCCGAGGTAGGCGCGCTCGCCGCGGCGCAGGAAATTCGGATCGGTCAGTACGGTGCAGCCCCCGAGCCGGAGCAGGACGGTGGCGTTCCCGATGAACATCAGGCTGCCGACTGCCCGGTTGACCGAGGTCATGCCCGGACGGGTTCACCCCTCAGCGGCGTCCGAAACGTCGGTGTCGCTGGCAACGTCCGGCTCGACGGCCAGTGCCGCCCAGACCGTCTTGCCGTCCGGGTGGTCGGCGATACCCCAGCGTTCGCTGACCCGATCGATCAGCGGCAGGCCGCGCCCTCGGAAGCTCACCATGTCCAATGGCCGCGCGACCGGCTGGACGGTGGAGCCGTCCCGGACGCTGATCCGCAGCCCGGTGTCGGTCAGCTCCAACACGACCGTCGACGGGGTCCCGGCGTGCTCGACCGCGTTCGAGACCAACTCGCTGACGACCAACTGGGCTACTTCGGTCAGGTCCGGTGAGAGGTCCCAATCGGCGGCTGTCTGCTGGAGAAACCTCCGGGCAGCGGCGGACGCGGAGGGATCGGCCGGAACCACGATGTCCCGTTTGATCCGTGCCGGCCGGTCATCGACATGGCGCACACCCGCCTCCGTCGCCGGGTAGAAGTGGAGCAGGTCGGCGCAGTGCACGCGCCGGGCGGCTGCCTCGTAGACGCCGTTCGCGTCGACGATCGACATCCGCGCGGCGGGCCATCCTCCCGCGGTGGTGAGCACGCTGGGCAGCAGCCAGACGCACTCCAGGTTCGCCAGCTGGAGCCGGGACACGTCCACCACCACCCTCCCCACGTCGAGCAGCGACTTGAGCATCGCTCGTCGAGCCGCCGGCGCGGAACGCACTGAGAGCCGACCGTGCAGGCGTAGAACCACATGGTCGACAGAACGTTCCTGGTCGACCTGTAGGTCCGGGCCCATCACACCGCTCTCCGGTCTCTGTTGCGTCGTGTTACCCACGATCCGTAGTGGGCACACGCGGAAGGACTGCCGGTGTCCCGATCAGGAGTAACCTCCGTCACATAGGGTGTTCACGGCAGCACGGACGCCCGGAAGGGAACCGTATGTCCGGTCGGGCAGAGGGCGTCGAGGGCCATCGCTCGGTCGTCCGTAGGTTCCCGACCGACCTTCCGGCGGCCCTTCTCGTCGTCCTGCACACGTCCCCCGGCGGAAGCAGCGTACTCGGCTCGATCCTCGACCGGGTGGGCCCGCTCCCCGCGCGCACGGCCACCGACGCTATGCGGCCGGCACCTGCTCAACCTCGACATCGGAATCGCTGTCGCTCGACGCGATCAACCGGCGGGGTCGGGCGGTGGAGATCCGGTCCGCACCGGCCTAACTAGTACCCGTCACCGCCGCGCCCGCCATTGGTCAGGACCAACGGCGGGCGCGGCCTTTATATGCGTTTCTACTCATATGATCCGGCGGCCTTGACGCGAGCTCCACCGCGAGAGGAGCCGGATGCCGGACCGCGTGCTCGACCCGCCAACCGTCCCGATCGCCCGCCTGGACCGATCGTCCCGCCCCGGGCGCCGGGTCCGGCCACCCGAGCGGCTACGCCTCACCCACCGCCCCGCCCTCGACGGGCTGCGTGCGGTGGCGGTCGTCGTCGTGTTGCTGTTCCACGGTGGAGTGTCCTGGCTACCGGGCGGCTGGCTGGGCGTCGACGCGTTCTTTGTACTCTCGGGGTACCTGATCACGACGTTGCTGCTCGCGGAGCACGAGCGGACCGGAAGCATCCGGCTCGGCGCGTTCTGGGCCCGCCGCGCGCGGCGGCTGCTGCCGGCGCTGCTGACCGTGGTCGCCACCGTGCTCGGCTGCGCCCGCTGGCTGGTGCCACCGGAGGAGCTGGCGGCCCTCGGCCCGGACGCGCTCGCGGCGCTCGGGTACGTCGCCAACTGGCGCATGCTCGACCGCGGCGACGGCTACGCCGTGCTGACCTCGGCGCCCTCACCGTTGCAACACACCTGGTCGCTGGCCCTGGAAGAACAGTTCTACCTGCTGTGGCCGCTGCTCGTCGTCGGAGCGCTCGCGCTGTGGTCGGCGCGCGCCCTGCTGGTGGGGACGCTGGTCGCGGCCGCGGCGTCCGCCGGTGCGATGGCACTGCTCTACGTTCCGGACGCCGAGCCCGCGCGCGCCTACTACGGCAGCGACACCAGGGCTTTCGGCCTGCTGGCGGGGTGCGCGCTCGCGCTGGTGCTGAGCGCTCGCCGGTACCGCCCCGGTCACGCCGCCCGCCGACGCTGGTCACCGGCGGTTCTGGCGGCGGCCGGCGTGCTCGCGGCGGCGCTGCTGCTGCTCGACGACGTCGGACCGGCGCTCTACCGCGGTGGCCTGCTGCTCGTCGTCCTGGCCGTGGCGGCGGTGATCAGCGACGCCGAGCGCGAGCCGGACGGGCTCACCGCCCGCCTGCTCTCGGTCCCGCCGCTTCCCCGGATCGGCCGCGTCTCGTACGAGCTGTACCTGTGGCACTGGCCGGTGTTCCTGGCGCTGGACTCCCAGCGCACCGGCCTGGACGGGCTGATGCTCCTGGTGGCGCGGTGCGCGGCCACGATCGTGCTCGCCGAACTCACGTTCCATTTCCTCAGTCGGCCGATCCGCGCCGGGCGGTGGCCACGCCCCGGGACGGTGCGGCCGATCCTGACCACGCTGGGAGCGACGGCTTGCGTGGTGATCGCGGCGCTCGTGCTGACCACGCCACCCGCTCCGCGTCCGACGACACCGGACGGCCCGGCGACCGCACTGCGGACCACCGGACCGAGCACGCTGCTCGACCGGCCGGGCCGGGCACCGGGGCCGCTGCGGATCACGGTGTTCGGCGATTCGGTCGCACACAGCCTGGCCATCGGGCTACCGCTGGTGTCCGGTGCCCGGGTGACGAATCGGGCGCTGATCGGGTGTGGGATCGCGCGGTCCGGGCCGGTTCGGAACGCCGCCCGGATCCAGGACCCCTACGAGCGGTGCCCCCGCTGGGACGCCTACTGGGCCGACGGCGTGCGCGCCGACCGTCCGGACGTCGCGCTGGTCGTCCTGGCCCGGTGGGAGGTGCTCGACCGCAAGTTGCGGGGGCGATGGCAGCACATCGGTCAGCCGGCGTACGACGCCTACCTGCGGACCGAGCTGGCGCGAATGATCCAGGTACTGACCGCGGACGGGGCACGGGTGGTGCTCGCCACCGCTCCGTACAACCACCGGTACGAGCGCCGGGACGGCAGCCTCTACCCGGAGGACGACCCGGCGCGGATGGACGCGTGGAACCGGATGCTGGTGGACACCACGCGGACCCATCCGGACCGCGTCCGGGTCGTGGACCTGGGAGCGCGGCTCTGTCCCGACGGCCGGTACGCCCGCGATGTCGACGGGATCCGGGTCCGGAGCGACGGACTCCACCTCACCCGAGGCGGAGTCCGCGACTACCTCGCTCCGTGGCTACTGCCGCAGTTGGTCGGGGCGGCCGGTTAGACCGCGGCGGGGGCGGGATCCGAGCTGGGCTCGGGGTCAGGGTCAGGGTCGGGGTCGGTTTCGGCGCCGCCGGTGGACGCCGGGCCCGCGTCGTGGCCGAGTCCGCGGAGGCGCAACGTGCCCGGCGGTGCGATCCCGAGCCGCTCGGCGGCCAGCAGGAACGCCTCGGCGTACGGCGAGTGCGCGGTCGCGTCGTGGACGAGGTTCCAGTCGATCTGCTCCCGCAACGCCCGGCCCAGCGGCAGCACCGTGGCCAGGTCGCAGTAGTGCTCGGTGAACGCCAGCAACTTGTTCAACAGCAGGTCGGTCGCCGACAGCACCGGCATCCGCACCGCCTCGACCGGCAGCTCCTCCGCCCGCTCGAGCATGTCGAACGTGACCTCCCGCTCGGAGGGGCGGAAGATCAGGTCGACCAGGCAGTCGCCGTCGTAGACCTTCACCAGCCAGTCCTCGGGCGGGTGCTCGGACCGCAGCCCGGCCTCGACGCAGGCCCCGACTGCCGACTGGACGTCGGAGGGACGGATCAGGAAATCCACGTCGTGCGTGGAGGCCGGGCCGCCTCTGGCATAGACCGCAAATCCTCCGGCCAGGGCAAACGGAATGTCCGCCGCCTTCAGCGTGCTGGCTACCCGCTTCATCGTGACGATCAGCGCGTCCGGATCTCCACTCATGGTCCCCCCTTACCCCGTTGTCGTCCCGGGTTACCCCGGCGGCTCAGCGCTGACACGACCAGCCGGCCGCGGTCCACCACTAGCATGGAGACTCGACGAATTCTCCGCGTCGACCCGGGTATGTCTCGCCGCGCGAGGGAACGACGTGCCTGCTCGGTGCGCCGAGAAGCGAGGCGTTGGATGTTCAGCAGTGAGATCGACAGGACCCGTCCGGCCACCGTGCTCCGACTGGACGGGGAGCTACGGATGCGGACCGTCGCCCAGGTTCGCAACGCCTTGCTGAAGTGCCTGGTCGAGTGCCCGGAGGCGGTCGTCGTCGATCTGTCCTGCCTGCAAATCGGCAGCAGGACCGCGCTCACGGTCTTCGGTGCCGTGAGCCACCGAGCCACGGAGTGGCCACCGGTCCCGCTGATCCTCGTGGCGACCCCGCCGGATCTCCGCCAGCAACTGCGTCAGGTCACGCAGCTCTGGAGAATCCCGGTGTTCTCGACGGTCGACGAGGCGCTGGCCGTGGCACCCGTGGTTCCGCTCACGCCTCGCCGTGTCAAACGGACCATGCGGCCGGGGACGATGTCGCTGCCCCAGGTTCGTGCGATGGCATCGGACGCCTGCCTGGCCTGGGGATTGGACGATTTTGCGCTGCCGGCCGAATTGATTCTCTCCGAGCTGGTCAGCAACTCGATCCAGCACGCGGGCACCGACTTCACCGTGGGCCTGGTCTTCCGGTACGACCTGCTGCACCTCACGGTCGCCGACGGCAGCCCCGACCCACCACGGAAGAGCCCGAGCTATCCCCCGGTCGGAGCGCTGAGCGGCCGCGGACTGCTGCTGGTCGACGAGTTCGCGTCGGCGTGGGGTTGCCTTCCGCTACAGAGCGGGAAGGTCGTCTGGGCGACACTCCGGGTAGGCAGGTAGATACGGCGCGGGTCACGCTTCAGAGCCTGGCGAACCGGTTAGGAGTACGTCCGGAACCGGCTTCCCGGCCGGCCGACGTGACGCCCGGCTCCTGACAGGGCAGGGCTGACCCGGAAGCAGGTGGGTAGCCCATGCGGCCCGAGTTCGCCCTGTCCACGGAGCTGACCGACGCGCACCCGGCCGACGCGTTTCTCATGGCGCACAAAGCCGGTCTACTCGACCTGCCGTTACCAGGATCCGGCCGGACCGCGACCCGGTTCGCGGCGCTGGCCGGTATCGGGCATGCCGACGCGGTGCTGGCCCGGCTCGCCGAGGGCCATGCCGACGCGGTCGCGATCCTCGCCGAACTCGGGGGCCCCGATCCCGGTGATGCAGCCTGGGGTGTGTGGGCCGCGGCGCCGGACTCGCTCGTGGCGACCCGGGAGGGCGGCGACTGGTTGCTCTCCGGCGACCGGCCGTGGTGCTCGGGAGCCGGCTGCTGCGCCCGCGCGCTGGTGACCGCGTCCACCGACGAGGGTGTCCGGCTGTTCGCGGTCGATGTCGACCCGCCGGCGGTCACGCCGCTGGACGAGACCTGGCCCGCCGTGGGCATGGCGGGCAGCGACAGCCGGACCGTCCGCTTCACCCGGGCGCGCGGCGAACCGGTCGGCGGTGTCGGTGACTACGTGAACCGGCCGGGGTTCTGGGCGGGCGGCGCGGGCGTGGCGGCCTGCTGGTACGGCGTCGCGGTGGCGATCGCCGAGCGTCTGGTGGACGCCCGCCCCACGGATCCGCACGCGCTGGCGCATCTGGGTGCAGTGGACACCGCACTCCGCAGCGCCTCGGCCCTGCTCGACCAGGTCGCGACCCGGATCGACGCCGACTTCACCACAACCGCGCTGCGTCTTCCGGTCCGCCGGGTCCGCGCCGCCGTCGAGGCCGCCGCGACGACGACGCTCGACCGCGTCGGACGCGCCCTCGGCGCCCGCCCGCTCTGCCAGGACGCCGCCCACGCCCGCCGCACCGCCGATCTCGCGGTCTACCTGCGGCAGAGCCACGCCGAGCGGGATCTCGCCGACCTCGGCGCCGACCTCCTCGCCGCCGGAGCCGACTGGTGACGCCGCTGATCACGGGTGCCGGGACCGCCGAGGAGGAGTGGCGTACCTGGGAGCTCTCCGGGCCCGAGTTGGAACTGCCGGACACACCGCCGCTCGTCGTGGCCCCGCATCCGGACGACGAGGTGCTGGGCGCCGGTGGTCTGCTGGCTCGCCTCGCCGACGGACCGGGTGCCGAGATCGTCGCGGTCACCGACGGCGAGGCGTCGCACCCGCACAGCACGGTCCACCGCCCGGACGAGCTGGCCGCGCTCCGCCGGGCCGAGACCGACGAGGCCCTGCGCCGGCTCGGCCTATCCGCGCCGGTCATCCACCGGCTCGGTCACCCGGACGGCGGCGTCGACGAGGCCACGCTGGCCGACGCGCTGACGCGCCTCCTGACCCCGGGCCGCTGGTGCCTCGCCAGCTGGCGCGGTGACGGGCATCCCGACCACGAAGCGGTCGGGCGAGCCGCCGCCGCGGCCTGCGCGACCACCGGTGCGCGCCTGGTCGAGTACCCGATCTGGACCTGGCACTGGGCCCGCCCCGCCGACCCGCGCGTCCCGTGGGACCGCTGCTCTCGGCTGCCGCTGAGCGACGCCGAACGGGCGGCGAAGCGGCACGCGCTCGACGCGTTCGTCACCCAGATCCGGCCGCTGGGTCCCCGTCCGGAGGACGCACCGATCCTGCCGCCGGACGTCCTGGCCCGCTTCGACCGCAGCGTCGAGGTTTTCTTCCGTTGAGCCTTCCGAGCGAGTACTTCGACCGGATGTACGCCGCCGACGACGACCCCTGGGGCTTCCGTTCGCGCTGGTACGAGCAGCGCAAGTACGCGCTGACGCTCGCCGCGCTCCCCCGGCGCCGCTATCGGTCCGGGTTCGAGCCCGGCTGCTCGATCGGCGTCCTGTCGGCGCAGCTGGCCACCCGGTGCGACGCGTTGCTGT
This sequence comes from Cryptosporangium aurantiacum, assembly GCF_900143005.1. NCBI lineage: Bacteria > Bacillati > Actinomycetota > Actinomycetes > Cryptosporangiales > Cryptosporangiaceae > Cryptosporangium > Cryptosporangium aurantiacum. The sequence goes on along the minus strand of NZ_FRCS01000032.1, from coordinate 40,658 downwards.
CCACCGACGTCGCGGACGCGGCGGTCACGGCGACCCGCTCCCGGCTGGCTGGCACCGCCGGCGCGCGCGTCGCACGCCTCCGGATCCCGGACGAGTGGCCGGACGAGCGGTTCGACCTCGTCGTGCTGTCCGAGGTCGGGTACTACCTCGACCGGGCGGCGCTCGACCGGCTCGTGGCCGCGACGACCGCGTCGCTGGAACCCGGCGGCGACCTGGTGCTCGTGCATTGGCGCCATCCGGTCGACGACTATCCGCTCGACGGCGACACCGTGCACGCGGCGTTCGCCGGGCGTCCGGAGCTGGACCGCACGATCGCGCACGTCGAGGCCGACTTCCGGCTCGAGGTCTACGCCCGGGTGCCCCCGGCCGCGCGGTCGGTCGCTGCCCGCGAGGGCCTGTGCTGACGCGAATCGCCGTCGTCATTCCCGCTCACGACGAAGAACAACTGCTACCTGCCTGTTTGGACGCTGTGCGCGAGGCCGCGAGCCACGCACCATTGCCGGTCGACGTCCTGGTCGTACTGGACGCGTGCCGGGACGGATCGGCGCGGGTGGCGGCCGAGGCCGGGGTACGCACGCTCGCGGTCGAGGCCCGCAACGTCGGCCGGGCGCGCGCCGCCGGTGCGGCGGCGGCGCTGGCCGACGCCCCGGCCGGCCGCACCTGGCTGGCGTGCACGGACGCCGACACCCGGGTGGCGCCGGACTGGCTGATGCAGCAGCTCCGGTTCGCCGCAGCCGGCGCGGACGTCGTCACCGGCATCGTCGGCGTGGACGACTGGACGGAGTGGCCCGCGGCGACCGCCACCGCGTTCCGGGCCGCGTACCACCGGGGCATCGGCCCGGCCCAGCACCTGCACGTCCACGGGGCGAACCTGGGGCTGACCGGCGCCGCCTACTTGCGGGCAGGCGGCTTCCGGCCGTCGTCGGTCGGTGAGGACCAGGCGCTGGTGCGGGCCGCGGTCGACGCCGGGATGCACGTCGTCCGCAGCACCGCCGTTCGGGTCGTGACCAGCGCCCGCCGCACGGCCCGCGCCCCACACGGTTTCAGCGCCTACCTCCACGCGCTCTGATCGGTCACTCCACCTTTTCGCGCACCGCGGTGAAGGCGAACTGCAGCAGGTCCGACCCGGCCACCGCGGTCAGCGCGGTCGCTGCCACCCGCGTGAAGCCGGGTGCCAGCACGAGCCCGGCAGCCAACCCGGTCGCCACCCACATCGACGTGCAGAACGGACAGTTGACGAGCTCACCGGCCGCGTGGCGATACGGGTCGTGCGCCACCGGCTCCTCGTTCACCTCGCCTTCCCCTGCGGACGCGGAGTACTGGGTGAACGGGGCGCGCAGCGGGCTGGTGATCGCGTCCTTGGTGAGGATGCGGCTCAGCTTGTACGTCGCGGCGGTGAGCAGGGCGACGTCGCCCGCGGACACCTTCTGCGGTGGCTTGCGTCCGAGGACGGCGGCCAGCCCGGTCAGGCCGGCCACGGTGCCGCCGTAGAGGCCCATCAGCGTGAGATACCCGCGTAGCGGACGATCGTCGTCCGCCGAACGCGCGTACCGCTCGGCCACCCGCGACGCTGCCGCCCGTACGGTCGGTAACACGTCGGTCATCAGCGGTTCTCTCCCTCGGTGTCGGCGGTCGTCAGACCCGTTCCGCCGGGGTTCTGGTCGTTGGTGGTCACGGTTCGGTGATGTCCACCAGCCGGGCACGGAAACCTGTCCGGTCCGCAGTGCTGCAGACGGCTCCGGCGAGGCCCCCATCTGGTGGACAATGAGCGGAGATGTCGCAGCAGGAGGTTCGCGTCGCCGGGTCAGTCCGGGCCGCCACCGCGGCGCGAGTGACCGAAGGGGGTCAGGTGGCGGTGACGCGGTGTCGGATCGGGCTGGTCGGCGCCGGCCGAGCAGCGGCCCGGCATGCGTCGACCTTGGCTCGATTCCACGACGTGTCGATCGTCGGCGTCACCGATTGTGACCTCGCCGCCGCCGCCAGGCTGGCCGCCGATTGTGACGCCACGGTCGCCCCGACCGTCGGTGCGTTGCTGGCGCTGCGGCCGGACGCGGTGTTCGTCTGCGTGCCGCCGTTCGCCCACGGCCCGATCGAGGAGGAACTTCTCGACGCCGGGCTGCCGATCTTCGTCGAGACGCCGCTCGGGGTGGACCGGGAGGTCCCGGACCTGCTGGCCAGGCGGGTCGCGTCGGCCGGTGTCGTCACGGCCGTCGGTCACCACTGGCGGTACTCCGCGGCGGTGCGGCGCGCCGGTGCCGTGCTGGCCGGGCGGCCGATCCGGCTGGTGACCGGCTCGTGGCTGGACAGCGTCGACACCGCCGGCTGGTGGGGACGGCGCGACCGCTCCGGAGGGCCGATCGTCGAGCAGGTCGTCCACCTGCTCGACCTGCTGCGGGCGCTCGCCGGCGAGGTGGTCGAGGTCTACGCGGCCGGAGACGGTACCCCACCGCCGGGCGTCGCGGACGCCGATATCGACGGGGTGACCGCGGCGACCCTGCGGTTCGCGTCCGGAGCAGTCGCGACGCTCGCCACCACCTGCCGGTTCACCGGACGCCGCCGGGCCGGGCTGGAGATCTTCGCCGACGGTGCCAGCGTGACGATCACCGAGGACGGCTGCGAGATCCGGGTGGGCGACCGCTCGGAGTGGCACGCGGTCGACGCGGAGACGTCCTACCGCGCGGCCGACCGGGCGTTCGTGGACGCGATCCGGCGCCCCGAAGCGCGCGTCGGCGTGCTCGCCGACTACGCCCAAGCGGTGCGCACCCACCGGCTGGCCTGCGCGCTCACCCGCTCCGCCGCCGAAGGCCGCGCGTTACGCCTCCGCACCGACTAGGGCCGAACCCGCAGGGGGCGTCGTGCCGGTGCTCAGGGCCGTCCCCAGGTGGAGCGCATCATCGTGAGGTAACCGTCGTCGCGGGTCGGTTCGCCGTGGAACGCGCCGACCGCGGGCGGGGCGAGGAACGCGTGCCGTTCGGCGCGGGCCCACGCCGCGGAGGCAGCGGCCACTCGGAATGCCCGACGCCACAACCCGGCGGTCCACAGACCGAAAGAACCCTGCCGACCGACGTCTGCGATCTCTGACACGTTGCACGCTCCCCAGTAAATGCAATTCCCCGACGGGGACGGACCTCCAACTACCCGGGTCACGGGCGTTCAAATCTCCGATCGGATCTGGACCGATGGAGACGACCTGGAGCCCTGCACCCGATCGGGCGCAGGGCTCCATTATGGACCATGCAGCGGCCGGTCCTCAGTCGCCGGGCCAGGAGCCGGTGGACTTGGCCCACGCCTGCGCTCCGGCCCGGTCGATGGCGGCCTTGACCACGGCGTAGATCGCTCCCTGCAGCGCGGCGGCGAGCAGGACCTCGCTCCACGAGTACTCGCTCTGGGTGGCGCCCGGCGCGTCGTCCTCCCCGGACACCTTCTTCCACACCTGCTTGAAGATGATTCCGGCCAGCAGACCGCCGGCCATACCGCCGGCCAGTCCGATCGGCCGGTACGCGAGCGCGGACCCCTTCATCGGCGACCCACCTTCCGCAGCGTGCGCCGCGTCGAGGACGCCCGGCGGGCCCGCACCTTCCGGCCGCCCAGCACGAGGACGACCAGCGTCGCCGCGGCACCGGCGGCGACCTGCGGCCACGGCGCGTACCGGGACAGCGTGTCCTTCGCCCGGCTCACCTCGGGCCGCTCGCGCAGCTGCACGGTGCGGTCGGTCGCCTTGGCCCTGAGCGAGCCGGCGGTGTGGCCGATCTGCTCCTTGGCGTGCACGGCCTTCTCCCGTAGCTGGTCCTTCGTCTGCTCGACCTTCGCCTGGGCCTGCGCCTTGACGTCGGCCTTCGCCGCGAGGGCCTCGACGGTGTCACCCAGCTCCGCGCGAATCTCGGCGATCTCGGCGCGCAGCGCGTCGGGATCCTTCGTGGGCTCGACGGCGGTCGAGCCCTTCTTCGCGTCGTCCGAACTCATCGGTGTGCACGCTCCTTCACCGTGTTGATGTCCTGCTTGACCCCGCCGACCGCCTCCTCCGGGACCGGCGGGGTGGCCTGCTGGAGCTCCTTCTTGCCGGTGAGCGCCAGGACGCCGGCGACGGCGAACAGCACCACCGCGACGATCAGCGCGGACGCCCACACGGGCAGGGCGAGCGCGAGCGCGGCGATCGCGGCGGTGACCAGCGCGCCGACGCCGTACAGCGCCACCACACCGGCGCCGCCGAACATGCCTGCGCCGATGCCGGCCTTCTTGCCCTTCTGGGTCAGTTCCAGCTGCGCCAGCTTCAGTTCGTCGCGCACCAAAGTGGTGACCTGGTCGGCGAGGCGGGTGACGAGCTCGGCGGTCGACGCGTCCGCGGTGTTGAAGCGCCCCGGAGAAGGCGTCGGCGCGGGTCCGGTCTGGGTGGCCATGGGACTCCCTTCCTGTTCTTGGTACGGCTAGGTGAGTGAGCCTTCGGTGCTCGGTCCGACCTCGTCGGCCTTGCGGGCACCGCGGCGGCCGAGGGGTTTCTCCGCGCCGGTGGTGCTGTCGCGCTTCGTCTGGGCCTCCAGCTCGGCGTTCAGCTCGGCGCCGAACAGGATCGCCATGCAGGAGATGTAGAGCCAGAGGTTGAGGACGATGACGCCGGCGAGGGCGCCGTACGTCTTGTTGTAGCTACCGAAGTTGTTGACGTAGAACGAGAAGCCCGCGGACGCGATCAGCCAGAGCACGGTGGCGACCACCGCGCCCCAGGAGACCCAGCGGAACTTCGGGTTGTCGCGGTCCGGGGCGTAGCGGTAGAGCAGGCCGAGCCCGAACATCATCAGCACGGCGAGCAGCACCCAGCGGCCGACGTTGACCGCAGCGCTGGCGAATCCGCCGAGCTTGAGCGCGTCGAGCGCGGGCGGCAGCACGGCGACGAGCAGGATCGCGACGACGAACGCCACGATCGCGCCGAGCGTCAGGACGATCGCCAGACCGCGCTTCTTGACGAAGTTGCGCTCGTCCTTCTCGTCGTAGGCCGTATTGACCGCCTGGATCATCCCGTTCATGCCGCCCGAGGCGCTCCAGAGCACCGCGGCGAGCGAGATGATCAGACCGATCGACAGGCCCTTGCCGCTCGCGCTGGTGGCCGCGGTGATCGGGTCGGTGATCACCGACTTCACGTCCGCGGACAGGCTGGCGGTGAGCTCGTCGATCTGGGTGGCGATCTGGTCCGGGCTGGCGACCAGCCCGTACACGGTGATCGCGCCGATCGCGGCCGGGATCAACGCCAGCCAGGCGTAGAAAGCCGCAGCCGCGGCCGCGGTCGAGATCTGATCCTCCTTGAACTCACGGACCGTACGGACCAGTACGTCTTTCCAGCCCCGCGCAGGAATCTGGCTGGGCGAGTCCGCCTGACGCCCGCGTGCGCCCCCGCTGCGCGCCCCGCCTGCGGATATCGCGGTCATCCGACTACCCCCTCGGCTGTGCTCCGGACCTCCCGATCGGCAATTCGTCAGGTACGCCGATCGGGCGATTGGTATGCCCTCCCATACCCGGGGTGACGGTTGTCAATGCGTGTCGCGCCTAATCGGTCCAGTTCGCCCGTGCCGGACACTTGGGGGCAACCCAGATTTCCCGTCTTGTCCGGTCCACCCTGTTCTCCGGACGCTGCCGCACGTACCCTGGACGGGATCGAGCGGTTGAGCAGCCAGCCACTTCGGGTTCCGTACGCCTCGACGCGCGCCCAGCGCGGCGTTCAGCGAGGGAGCAGCCATGACCGCACCTGAAGCCCAGTGGACGGTGATCGAGAGCGGCGTGGAAGTACGCACTGTTGCTGAGAGCGCCGGCTCACCCGTCCAAGAGACCCTGACCGTCGCCACTGCGCGTGAAGCGACCGGTCTCACCACCGTGCGCGTCGACGGCGAGCTCGACATGCTGACCGCGCCGACCCTGATCTCCGTGGTCGACGACGAACTCGACCGCGGGTGCAGCCGTCTGCTGGTCGATCTCCGGCCGGTCCGCTTCCTGGGTTCCAGCGGGCTGAGCGCGTTGATCGCGCTGGCCCGTCGCTGCGCGGACCAACAGGTCCAGCTGCGGCTGGTCGCCGACGGGCCGAGCGTGCTGCGTCCGCTGGAGATCACCGGGCTGGTGACCGCGTTCACGACGGTCAGCGACCCGCTCGACGCCTGGTGAGGCTACTCGTTCGAGTGGATCAGCTCGTCGTCCACGGCGGGCAACGCCGCGGGCACCAACGCGCGGTACGCCCGTTCCGCATCGACGGCGATCCGCGCCCACTCGTAGCGTGATCGGGCCCGGTCAGCGCCCGCCGCGCCGAATCCGAGGCAGCGCACCGGGTCACCGAGCAGCCCGCGGATCACGGTCGCGAGCTGGTCGGGACGGCGGGGCGGCGCCTGGACCCCGGTGACGCCGTCCACGACGACGTCGGACACCGCTCCGACCGCGGTCGCCACGACCGGGATGCCGCACGCCATCGCCTCCAGCACCGGGCCGGCACCGACCGGCCCGTGCCACGGTACGCAGACCACCGCGTCGGCCGACCGCAGCAGCGCCGACCGCGCCGCGGGATCCCGCACGGCGGAGTGCGCGAACGTGACCCGGTCGGCGAGTTCGAGCTGCTCGGCACCGGCCCGCAGCCGCTCGAGCTCCTCCGACGCGTCTCCCGACGTCGTACCGGCGATCACGAGTTCGACGCCGGGCAGCCCACGGAGGGCCGCGATCACGGTGTCGAAGCCGCTGGAGGGGGTCAGATCGCCCACCGCGACGAGCCGCGGCGCGTCCGTACGTTCGGCGGACGGGCCGTACGGCGTGAACCGGCTGACGTCGACGCCCGGGGGCACCAGCGTGACGCGCTCCCGCGGCACGCCCATCCGGGCCAGTTCCTCCACCTCGTCGTCGCTGCCGGCGATCACCGCGGCGACCGAACGGGCCAGCGCGACCTCCAGCCGGATCCGATTGGCCAGGCCCGGGTCGACCGGTCCCTGACGGCGGTGCTGCTCGGCGCCGAACGCCGTGAACGTCAGGACGACCGGCAACGGCGCGGCCGCCGCGCCGTTGCGGATCAACGTGCTCTCGCGGAGTTGCTGGCGGGCGGCGGATGCCGCCAGGCCGGAGGCCCAGGAGAACGCGTGCACGACGTCCGGGCGGTCGTCGCGCCAGGCGGCGGCCAGCGCCCGCCCGAACTCCCCGAGCCACGGGGCGAGCTCTTGCTCGACGATCGGCCGCACCGGGCCGGCCACGATCTGCTGCACGACGACCCCGGACGGCAACCGCTGCCGCTCCGGGGCATCCGGATCGACGCGCCTGGTGTGCACCACCACCTCGTGTCCCCGCTCGGCCAGCGCGGCAGCGAGCGCGCTGGGCAGGTTCGTGGGTGCCGACACCATCGCGATCCTCATGAAGCAGCTGCCTTCCCGGAGCGGCCTCGAGTGGGAATCCCGCTCCTCTCCCTACGCTAAGCCCCGTCGGCCCGGTCTCGTCCACATTTCGGGGACCGGTGTGCCGCACTCGTCACCCGAGGCTTCACAGCACTCACGGTAGACCCGGAACGTCACAGCGTCGTGCCCGCGCGATTCTCCGGGAGACACCCAACGAAACGCCCGAATTCAGGTGTGTGAGGCCGCCGGGGCCGGGTATGGGTGCTGTGGCCCCACCAGTTGACGCGTCGGCGTTATCGCTGGCCAGCGGTGAGGCGGAGACGAATTCGCCGGGGCGGGGTGCAGACCGAGCGCCTCCCGGTGGCCGATTTTCGGGCGCGGTTCCGCGCCGACAACCGGAGAGCGCACGGATGCGACGACGTCCGGCGTCCGCCCCGATCGGGCCCGTGAGGCCTGCACGTTCCGGGTCCAGCAGCGGGCCCACGGCGGGTCCACCGCCGGACCTTTCCGACCGACCCGGGCGGTCGAGGCGCCGATCAGCGCGCCGGCCGTTCTCGTGAGGAGGAAGAGTGAGCACCATCGAGCGATCGATCGACGTCCATGTGCCGGTCCGCACGGCTTACGACCAGTGGACGCAGTTCGAGACGTTCCCGCAGTTCATGGAGGGCGTCGAGGACATCCGGCAGATCGACGACGTCCACACCCACTGGCGGACGAACATCGCGGGCGTTCACCGCGAGTTCGACGCCGAGATCACCGAGCAGCGTCCCGACGAGCGGGTCGCGTGGAAGAGCACGGACGGCGAGGAACAGGCCGGCGTCGTGACGTTCCACCGCTTGGACGACGAGAACACGCGGATCATGCTGCAGCTCGATTTCCACCCGAGCGGTGCGGTGGAGAAGGCCGGCGACGCGCTCGGTGTCGTCTCGCACCGGGTGAAGGGTGACCTGGAGCGCTTCAAGACGTTCATCGAGGAGCGCGGCTCCTCGACCGGCGCGTGGCGCGGCGAGGTCGACGCTCCCCCGCAGCGGGGGGACGCCGCAGCGCAGGCCAACGAAGCGTCGTCCGCGGGCGGCTACTGGACTCCGCGAACCGAGGAGGACCCGAACGCGATGGCCCACGGCGTGCCCCCGATGCCGTCGGGCCCGGCTTCCGATCCGCTTTCGAGCCGGTCCGCGATGTCGACCGAGGACGCCCAGCGGGCGTTCGACGAGGGCCGCCCGGCAGGCCCGCTGCCCTGATCCGATCCACCGGCCGTGCCGGGCCGGGCCGCGTCGGCGGTCCGGTCCGGGTACGGCGGAGCCGGGCTCTCCACCCGGCCGACAGCGAAATGAGGGGGCTCCGGTGCCCGCGACACTCCGCCACGCCCAGCCATTGTTTTCGACAACCCTCGCACGCTCCGCACCGCACCGGGATCCGGACGCGGGCTCGGGCGACAACGCCGTCGAGGTGATCTGTCCGGCAACCGCCGAACAGCTCCCGGTGCTGCGCGCGATCGCGACGTCGATCGCGCTCCGCGCGGACGCCGACCTGGACATGGTCGCTGACCTGCGGCTCGCGGTCGACGAGGCGTGTTCCGCCCTGGTCCGCGCCGCCGGCCCCGACGAGCCGCTGCACTGCCGGTTCATCCAGCACCCGGACGCCGTCGAGGTGGTCGCCGCGGTCTGGTCACCGCAGTCCGCATCGGCCGAGGACGAACTCGGCGTCCTGCTGCTGAGCAGCCTGACCGACCGGATCGCTACCGAGACCCAGGCGCTGGACGACGGTTACGAGCTGCGGACGTCGCTGCTCGTCCGGGTCGGCCCGCGCCCCGCCCGACACGGAAGGGACAACTCGTGACCGACCGCGGGCCGGGCGTGGACCTCCGCGACCCCGCAGAGGCCGAGGTCGAGCACGGGCTCCAGCCCGAAGCCGACCTCGGTCTCCGCAGCGCCCCCGACCTGTGGGGCGAGTCCGACACCGAGACGGCTCCCGAGCCGCGCAGGCGCCGCCGGGAGTCGGCGGACGGTTACAGCGCGGCGCGCCTCGCCGCGCACCTCGGTGGTCGCGACGCCGACCGCCGGCTGGACTACGACGACTATTCGACGGTCGCGCCGCTGTTCGAGCAGTACGCCCGGCTGCCGGCGGACGACCCCGAGCGGGCCGCACTCCGCGAGCGGCTGGTCACCGTCCATCTGCCGCTGGCCAGGCACATCGCGCGGCGGTTCGCGAACCGCGGCGAGCGGCTGGAGGACCTGGCGCAGGTCGCGATGGTCGGTCTGATCCAGGCCATCGACCGGTTCGACCCGTTCCGCGGCGTCGAGTTCCTCTCGTTCGGCATCCCGACGATCATGGGCGAGGTCCGTCGGCACTTCCGCGACCAGGGCTGGTCCGTACGGGTGCCGCGGCGGCTCAAGGAGCTGCACCTGTCGATCAACGCCGCGGTCGGCGAGCTCTCGCAGCACAACGGGCGGGCGCCGACCGCGACCGAGCTCGCCGCCCATCTGGGCCTCTCCCGGGAAGAGGTCCTCGAGGGCCTGGAGGCGGCCAACGCGTACCAGTCGACGTCCCTGGACACGCCGGTGGGCACCGAACCGGACGCGCCGTCGCTGGTCGACACGCTCGGCGGTGAGGACTCCGCGATCGACGCGGTCGAGTACCGCCAGGCCCTCCAGCCGCTGCTGGCGAAGATCCCACCGCGGGAGCGCCGGGTGCTCGCACTGCGGTTCTTCGGCAACCAGACCCAGACGCAGATCGCCCAGGAGATCGGCGTCTCCCAGATGCACGTGTCGCGATTGCTCGCCGCGACGCTGGCGAAGCTCCGCCTCGGACTACTGGAGGATTGAGAAAGGCTCAGGACTTCGTGGGATCGCGCGAACCGCAACGCCTGCCGCGGCCAGTAGTTCCGCCCTCCGCTGGGCCGGGGAGAGTGAATCAGTAACAGCGCCAGGGCAGGAGTATTCGGTGACCGGCTGGGCCGACCATGTGATCTGGTGGCACGTCTACCCGCTGGGGTTCGTCGACGCGGAGAAGTCGGCGTTGCCGCCGGGCGCCCCGCCGATGCACCGCCTGGATCGGTTTGATGCCTGGCTCGACTACCTGCTCGCATTGGGCTGCAACGGGCTGGCGCTCGGGCCGGTCTTCCGGTCGGCGACCCACGGCTACGACACCGTCGACCACCTGACGGTCGACCCGCGGCTGGGTACCGAGGAGGACCTACGCCGGCTGATCGACGTGTGTGCCGCGCGCGGCGTCCGGGTCTTGCTCGACGGGGTCTTCAACCACGTCGGTCGGGACCACCCGTTCGTCCAGGACGTGCTGGCGCACGGCCGGGCGTCGCAGTACGCGTCCTGGTTCCGCATCGACTGGGACGCTCCGGACTTCCGCTACGACACGTTCGAGGGCCATCAGCACCTCGTCGCGCTGAACCACGATGAACCCGCGGTGGCCGACTACGTGACGTCGGTGCTGCGGTACTGGCTCACCGCCGGTGCGGACGGGTGGCGGCTGGACGCGGCCTATGCGGTCGCTCCGGAGTTCTGGCGCAAGACCGTGGGACGGGTCCGCGCCGAGTTCCCGGACGCCTGGTTCGTCGGCGAGATGATCCACGGGGACTACGCCGGGTACGTGGCCACCAGCGGCCTCGACTCGGTCACCCAGTACGAACTCTGGAAGGCGACGTGGAGCGCGCTGGCCGACCGGAACCTGTTCGAGCTTGCCTGGGCGCTCGAGCGGCACGCGGCGTTCGCGGCCGCGTTCGTACCCCAGACGTTCCTCGGTAACCACGACGTCACCCGGCTCGCCGACCAGATCGGCGACGACCGGCACCTCGGCCATGCCATCGCGGTACTCGCCACGCTGCCGGGCGTCCCGAGCGTGTATGCCGGGGACGAGCAGGCGTTCCGCGGGCGCAAGGAGAACCGGGCCGGTGGCGACGACGCCGTCCGGCCGCCGTTCCCCTCCTCGCCCGCCGACCTGGCCCCGTACGGCCAGGGCGTCTACCGGCTCCACCAGGAGCTCTTCGGCCTGCGACGCCGCCATTCCTGGCTGGTCCGGGGTCTTCCGGTGGCGGAGAACATCGCCAACGCGTCGCTGATCTACCGGGTGAACGGGCCGGACGGGCAGCACGTGCGGGTGGCGCTGAACCTCGCGGACGAGCCGCTGACCGTTGCGGGCACCGGCTACCGGGTCGGCGCAGGCGCCGCGGCGCGGACCGGGGCCGGCGTGAGTGTTCCGGGGCACGAGTTCGCGGTGTTGCTACCGGAATGAGCGGGCCGTTCCTGGGCATAACTCCCGCATGCAGACCGTACGCCTGACCATTCCCACCAGCCCGGATCGTGTGTTCGCGGTGCTCTCCGACGGCTGGGCGTACGCCAGCTGGGTGGTCGGCGCGAGCCACATCCGAGACGTCGACGAAGGGTTCCCCGCTCCCGGCACCCGGATCCACCACAGCCTCGGCGGATGGCCGCTGATGGTCAAGGACGAGTCCGAGGTCCTGGAGTTCGAGGCGAACCGCAAGCTCGTGCTGAAGGTCAAGGCCTGGCCGCTGTTCGGCGGCGTCGTGAAGATCGAACTCGAGCCGGACGGCGACGACGCCACGATCGCGACGTTGTCCGAGGAGTTCGTCGACGGCCCGGGGAAGCTACTCCCGGAGCCGCTGATCGCGCCGATGCTCAACGCCCGTAACCGGGAGTCGCTCCATCGGCTGGCCGACCGAGCGGTCCATGACGATCGGTATGCCGGGAGCAGCCGAGCCTAGAGGTCAGGAGTACACCGCTCGGTTCGCGGAGCGGATCAGCGCCGCGTAGGCGGGGCCGCCGAGCGAGTTGCGGAGCAGCGCGGCCCTGGCCGCGTTGCTGCCCGGCCCGCCGTGCACTCCCCCGCCCGGGTGCGCCGACGCGCTCGCCAGGTAGAGCCGGTCGATCGGCGTGTCCGGACGACCGAGGCCCGGCACCGGGCGGAAGAACAGCTGCTGGTGGATCGCGGCGGTACCGAGGTTGGCCGAGCCCTCGGGCAGCGACGGGTTCCCGTGCGTGACGTCGCGCGTGCTCAGCACCCGCCTGGCGACGATCCGGTCGGCGAACCCGGGAGCGTGTCGTTCGAACAGCGCCTGGACGCGGTCGGCGTGGCGCTCGGTCTCGCCGGGCTTCCAGTCGTGTCCGTGCGGCACGTGCGTGTAGGCCCAGAGCGACTCGCCGCCGGGAGGCGTCCGAGTGGGGTCGGCCACCGCCATCTGCCCGGCCAGGACGAACGGATGTTTGGGGATCCGCCGGCGAGCCAGGTCCGCGCCGTACTGGGTGAGCCCGTCGAGGTCGACGCCCAGGTGTACGGTGCCGGCCTTACGGGCGGCCTCGGCGGTCCACGGCACCGGACCGGACAGCGCCCAGTCGACCTTGATGATCGCGTTGTCCCAGGCGAACCGGTCGAGGTCGTCGCGCAGCCGGGACGGCAGGTGGCGGTCGCCGACCAGCTCGCGGTAGAGGTGCGGCGCGGCGACGTCGGCCAGCACGGCCTTGCGCGCCTGGATCAGCGCCCCGGACGCCGTCCGCACGCCCACCGCCCGTCCCCGGGCCACCAGGACCTGCTCGACCGGTTCCGCGCAGCGCAACTGCCCGCCCGCCGCGGACAACCGGGAGACCAGCGCCCCGGTGAGCGCACCGGCGCCGCCCTCCGGCACCGGGAAGCCCTGGAACTGCCCCAGCATCGCCAGCAGCCACCCGAACACCGAGCTGGCGGCGCTCTCCGGCTGCAGGTCGGTGTGGAGCGCGTTGCCCGCGAGCAGCACCTTCGCGCCCTCGCCGGTGAACGTCTCGGTGATGTACTGCTTGACCGGCTGCACGGCGAACCGGGCGAAGCGCAGCGCGTCCGCGACACCGAGCGTGCTGAGCAGGCCTGCCGCCGCCCGCACCGGCGGGAACGGCTGGAACAGCGCGTTGAGGAGCTGGTCTGCCAGGCGGCGGAACCGCTCCGCCTCGGCCAGCCACGCGTCGCCGTCGCCGGGTGCGAACGCGTCCACCGACGCGGCGGTCTCGTCGAGGTCGCGGGAGATCACCGCCGCGCGGTCGTCCGGAAGCACGTGGGCGAGGACGAGCGGCGAATGGACCCAGCGCAGGCCGTGCTGTTCGAGTTCGAGCCCGGCCAGCACCGGCGAGGCGCCACCGAGCGGGTAGAACGCGCTGCACAGGTCGGCCAGGTAGCCGGGGCTGATCTCGTCGGTGCGGACCGCTCCGCCGGGTTGGTCGGCGGCCTCCAGCACGAGGACGTGCCACCCCTCGTCGGCGAGCAGGTTCGCCGCGACGAGCCCGTTGTGGCCGCCGCCGATGACAACCGCATCGACGGTTTCCGTAGGACCGGTCATCGGCGGGCCCTCGCGATCAGTGCTTGGGCGGTCGCGGCGGCGAGCACCGCTCCGCCGGCGGCCAGTACCAGCGGCTTGCGTCCGGCGGCCCAGGCCTGCCAGCTGTGCGACTTCGCCTGGGCGTCGAAGATACCGTGCGCGCCGCGGTCCTGGACGTCGTCCAGCGGGCGGGTGAGGTTGTCCTTCCAGGCCCCGGCGTCGATCTCGTCCGGGGTCTGCTGGCTGTCGACGCCGTTGCGGGCGAGGTAGTGGTCGAGCAGACGGGGCACGAACTTGTTCGCCCAGCGGGTGGCCACCGTGATCAGACCGACGTCCAGCAGCCGCTGACCGGTCTCGGCGGCCCGGACGATCGCTTCCGCACCGACCTCCGGCTGATAGATCGGCGGCACCGGCTGCGGGTGCCGCGGCAGCCGGGTGCGGACCCAGCCGAACTGCGGCGTGTTCATCGCGGGCAGGTTCACCTGGCTGATCCGGACGTTGCTGCCGATCGCCCGGAGCTCCACCCGCACCGATTCGGTGAACCCCTCGACCGCGTGTTTGGACGCGCAGTACGGCGCCTGCAGCGGGATCGCACGATAGGCCAGCGACGACCCGACCTGGACGATCGTGCCGTGGTCCCGGCGCCGCATCCGCTTCAGCGCGGCCAGCGTTCCGTTCACGTACCCGAGGTAGGTGACCTCGGTGACGCGCTTGAACTCCGCCGGGGTGACGTCCCAGGAGAACGCGAACACGCTCGCCATCGCGTTGTTCACCCAGACGTCGATCGGGCCGAGCTCGGCCTCGATGCGGGTGGCGGCGGCCTCGACGGCGTCCGCGTCGGATACGTCGGTGCGGACGGCCAACGCGGCGGACGCGCCGTGCTCCAGAGCCTGCGTGCAGGCGGCCGTGAGGCCGGCCTGCCCACGGGCGAGCAGTCCGACCGCCGCGCCACGCCGGGCGAAGGCCAGCGCGGCGGCGCGGCCGACGCCCGCGCTCGCACCGGTCACCACGACTACGGGGGCACCGGACGCTGTCGGCATGGCCGTCGTCTCCTCGGGTCGGGGGTCGACTTGCTCCGACGAGGTGCCCGAGCGACCGCAGGGGCAAACCGTTCCGTGCGTCCTGACACACGACCGGGACCCCGCGCCACGGCGCGGGGTCCCGGTGACGTCGAGCTCAGACCGCGAAGAGCCCGGTGAGCGTGAGCGCGTGGACCTCGCCGGAGGTGACGACGGTGCCGTCGAGGACGCCGGTGACGATGAGCTTCTGCCCGAACGGCAGCGAGGAGAGGACCCGGCGCTTGCCGTCGACGGTGATCGTGGCCTGCGCGGTGAGCCGGACGGTCAGCTCGTGGTGCACCCGGCGGCCGTCCTGGACGTCGACGATCGTCACGGTGCCCTCGGTGACGTCGAATCCGCGGATCGTGCCGACCAACTCGACCTGCTGGCCGCGGCGGCGCCGGTCGCGAACAACGGGCACATCGGCGATCGCGATGACAGGGGCTGCGGAGAGGTTCTCGGACGGCATGGGGTTCTCCCGGTGGGGTCGGCTCGGCTGCAACCGGGAGATCGGGCCGCCCGGGTGGCGCGCCAAGTGCCGCACCGTGGCAGCTCGGTTGCGCGCCCCCGCTCAGCCCGCGTGGTACAGGTCGCGGACCGTACGGGCGGCGATGTCGCGGAGGACACGGTCGGCGGCGTCGGTGCTCACCTCACCCTCACTGCGCAGGCTGAGCACCGCGGCCTGCTCGGCCTCACGCAGGTGCCGGGAGACCCTGCTGACGTCGAGGATCCGCTGCCGCACGTCGGCGGGCAGGTCGGCCCGCAGGCCCGGGACGGTACGCGCGTACCGGCGCCGGATGGCCTCGGCGATCTCGTCGTCGATCCGGCCGTCGGCGTGCAACTCGTCCAGCCGGGCGAGCGCGGCGCCTGCGGCCACCGCTCTGGCCCGGTTGATCTCGCCCTGCTCCTCCTCCGGCGACCGGACGCCGAGCGCGCGCACCAGCCACGGCAGCGTCAGCCCCTGCCCGACCAGCGTCACCACGACGACCGCAATCGCGGCGAACAACACCACCGGACGCCCGGGGAAGTCGGCCGGAAGGGCCAGCGCGGTCGCCAGCGTGACGACACCGCGCATCCCGGCCCAGGACACCACCGTCGACTCCCGCCAGCCGTGCGACTCCGCCGACCGGCGCATCCGCCGTCCGGCGACCCAGCCCAGCGGAAGCACGAACAGCGCTCTGGTCGCGATCGCGGCGACGCACACCGCGGTCGCCACCCCCACGCCGTACGTCGGCACGCCGGGATCCAGCACGACGCGGACCAGCTCGAAGCCCACCAACCCGAACGCGAAGCCGCCGATCATCCAGTCGGCCACCCGCCACACGGTGCCGCCGGCCAGGAACCCGGCGCCGGTGTACGCGTCGCTCCCACCCTGGCCGAGCATCAGCCCGGCCACCACGACCGCGAGGACGCCGGAGCCACCGAGTTCCTCCAGCCCGAGGTAGGCGGCGTACGGCAGCAGCAGCGACAGCCCGACCTCGGCACGGGGGTCGGACAACCGACTGATCAACGCCCGCCCCACCCACCCGACCGCCAGCCCCACCAGCGGGCCGACCAGCACGGAAACAGCCAGCGTGCCGGCCGCGTCGGCGACCGAGAACGAGTCGGTCAACGCCGCGGAGACCGCGGTCGTGTAGATCACCAGCGCCAGCGCGTCGTTGATCAGCCCCTCGCCCTCCAGGACCGCGACCAGCCGCTTCGGCAGCCCGAGCCGCCCGGCCAGCGACGTCGCCGCGACCGGGTCCGGCGGCGACACCACCGCGCCGAGCGCGATCGCGGCGTACAGCGTCAGGCTGGGATCCACCCAGCGGGCGACCACCGCGACGACCGCCGTGGTCACCAGCACCAACCCGACCGCGAGCGCGAGCAGCACCGTCCAGTTCCGGGTGAAGTCCCGGCGCGAGCTGCGCTGCGCCGCCGCGAACAGCAGCGGCGGCAGGAACAGCGGGAGGACCAGGTGCGGTTCGATCAGCTCGGTCGGCGCGTCCGGGAGCAGCGCGAGAACCGCCCCGAACACGGTCAGCGCCACCGGCGCGGGGACGCCGAACCGGTCGGCGAGCGGACTGACGAGGACGACGCCGAGCAGGAGGATCAGAACCAGGACCAGAGGTGTCACACGCCAGACCTACCCGGGAACCCGTGCACCCACCTGTGACGCTCCTCGGACCGGCATGCCGAGTGAGCGCGGCCGGACGGATTGCCGCCCCGGTCTACGCGCACCTGGCCCGAGGGCGGAGGATTGCACCGGGCCGACATGGGGCAGGACTGGTTTCGCGGCCCCTCGCCCGGGGCTCGCTGGATCGATGCGGATCCGGTGGGTGTACCACGACGGCACGTTCGACGAGGAGGCACGATGCAGGTGTGGGCCGGCACCAGCTACCCGTTGGGTGCGACCTACGACGGCGTCGGCACGAATTTCGCGCTGTTCTCCGAGGCCGCGACGAAGGTCGAAGTCTGCTTGTTCGACGACAGCGGCGTCGAGGAGCGTCATGCCCTCCCCGAGGTCGACGGTTTCGTCTGGCACGGTTACCTCGCCGGCGTACAGCCGGGTCAGCGGTACGGGTTCCGGGTCCACGGGCCGCACGACCCGCAGTCCGGCGTCCGCTGCAACCCGAACAAGCTGCTGCTCGACCCGTACGCGAAGGCCATCGACGGCGACGTCGACTGGGACGACTCGCTGTTCGGCTACAAATTCGACGCTCCGCACGAGCGCTCGGACACCGACTCCGCCCGGCACCTGCCCAAGTGCGTCGTCGCGAACCCCTACTTCGACTGGGCCGAGGACCGCTCCCCGCGGCACCAGTACCACGACACGGTCATCTACGAGACCCACGTCCGCGGGCTGACGATGAACCACCCCGGGGTGCCGAAGGCGCTCCGGGGTACGTACGCGGGGATCGGCCACCCGGCGGTGGTCGAGCACCTCTCGAAGCTGGGCGTCACCGCGCTCGAACTGATGCCGGTGCACCACTTCGTGCACGACCACTACCTGGTCGAGAAGGGCCTGCGGAACTACTGGGGCTACAACACGATCGGCTTCCTGGCGCCGTACTCCGGCTACAGCAGCACCGGCACCCGCGGGCAGCAGGTCCAGGAGTTCCGGGCGATGGTCAAAGCGCTGCACGCCGCCGACATCGAAGTGATCCTCGACGTCGTCTACAACCACACGGCCGAGGGCAACCACCTGGGCCCGACGCTCAGCTTCCGCGGCATCGACAACCGCACGTACTACCGGCTGGTCGACGACCAGCCGGAGTACTACATGGACTACACCGGCACCGGGAACAGCCTCAACGTCCGGCAGCCGCATTCACTGCAACTGATCATGGACTCGCTGCGGTACTGGGTCACCGAGATGCACGTCGACGGCTTCCGGTTCGACCTCGCCGCGACGCTGGCCCGGGAGTTCTACGACGTCGACCGCCTCTCGACGTTCTTCGAAGTCATCCAGCAGGACCCGATCGTCAGCCAGGTCAAGCTGATCGCCGAGCCGTGGGACGTCGGTCCCGGTGGCTACCAGGTCGGGAACTTCCCGCCGCTGTGGACCGAGTGGAACGGCCGGTACCGCGACACCGTGCGGGACTTCTGGCGCGGCGAGCCCGGCACGATCGGCGAGTTCGCGTCCCGCATCTCCGGCTCCGCCGACCTCTACCAGCACGACGGACGTCGTCCGGTGGCCAGCATCAACTTCGTGACCTGCCACGACGGGTTCACGCTCAACGACCTCGTCTCGTACAACGAGAAGCACAACGACGAGAACGGCGAGGACAACAAGGACGGCGAGAGCCACAACCGGTCCTGGAACTGCGGGGTCGAAGGCCCCACCGACGACCAGGAAGTCCTCGAACTCCGGGCCCGGCAGCGCCGGAACTTCCTGGCGACGATGTTGCTGTCCCAGGGCGTCCCGATGATCGGTCACGGCGACGAGCTGGGCCGCACCCAGCGGGGCAACAACAACGCCTACTGCCAGGACAGCGACCTGTCGTGGGTCGACTGGCGCAACGCCGACGAGCAGCTGGTCGACTTCGTTCGCAAGCTGGCCGAGTTCCGGGCCGAGCACCCGGTGTTCCGGCGCCGCCGGTTCTTCGACGGCCGCCCGGTCCGCCGCGGTGCGGGCAAGCCGCTCAACGACATCGAGTGGTTCACGCCGGACGGGCGGGAGATGACCGAGGACGACTGGGAGAGCGACTTCGGCCGCGCGATCATGCTGTTCCTCAACGGGCAGGGCATCCGCGAGCTGGGGCCGCAGGGTGACCAGATCCTCGACGACTCGTTCGTCCTGTGCTTCAACGCGCACTACGAGTCGATCGACTTCACGATGCCGCCGAGCGAGTTCGCCGCGAAGTGGAAGGTCGCGATCGACACCGCAGCACCCGGCGAGCGTGCCGGACGGATAGCGGAGGCCGGCGGTCAGATCCCGGTCGAGGCCCGGTCGCTCCTCGTCCTGCAGCGGGACGTCTGATGGGGGCCGTGCGAGGCACCTACCGGGTGCAGGTGCAGCCGGCGTTCGACCTGGGTGCGGCCGCCGGGCTCGCCGACTACCTGGCCGACCTCGGCGCGACCCAGCTGTACTCGGCGCCGCTGCTGCAGTCCGCGCCCGGATCCGCGCACGGGTACGACGTGGTCGACCACTCGCGCGTGAACACCGCACTGGGCGGGGCGTCCGCGCTGTCCGAGCTGGTGAGCGCGCTGCGCGCCCACGGCCTCGGCCTGGTCGTCGACATCGTCCCGAACCACGCCGGGGTCGCCGTTCCGGAGGCCAACCCGGCCTGGTGGGACGTGCTGAAGCGGGGGCGCGAGTCGGACTACGCCCGCTGGTTCGACATCGACTGGGACCGCGGCCCGCTGCTGATCCCGGTTCTGGGATCGGACGACGACGTCTCCGCGCTCACGGTCTCCGACGGAGAACTGCACTACTACGAGCACCGGTACCCGCTCGCGCCGGGCACGGAGGACGGAACGCCCGAGGAGGTGCACGACCGGCAGCACTACCGGCTGGTCGACTGGCGCCGCGGCGACGCCGAGATCACGTACCGGCGGTTCTTCGCGATCACCGACCTGGCCGGGCTCCGGGTCGAGGACCCGACGGTCTTCAACGCCACCCACGGCGAGATCCTCCGCTGGTACGCCGAGGGCGACCTGGACGGCATTCGCGTCGACCATCCGGACGGCCTCCGCGACCCCGGTGAGTACCTGCAGCGGCTGCGGATCGGAGCGCCGGACGCCTGGCTCGTGGTGGAGAAGATCGCCGAGCCGGGCGAGGCGTTGCCGGAGTGGCCGATCGACGGCCTGACCGGGTACGACGCGCTGGGCGAGGTCGGTGCGCTGTTCGTCGACCCGGCGGGCGAGGACGCGTTCACCGCGCTGGACACCGAGCTGACCGGCGTTGCCACCGACTATCCGGGGCTGCTCTACACGTCCAAGAAGGACGTCGCGACCGGCATGCTCAGGGCGGAGCTGCGTCGGCTCGCCCGGCTGGCGTCCGGGGTCTCCCCTGCCGAGCCGGTCGTGCCCGACGTGTCTGAATACGCAGAGGCGCTGTCCGAAATTTTGGCGGTGTTCCCGGTGTACCGGTCGTACCTGCCGTTCGGACTCGACCACCTGGCGTCGGCCCTGGTCCTCGCGCGCGAGAACCGCCCCGACCTCGGACCGGCGCTGGACGCGCTGGAGCCCCGGCTGACCGACCCGGACGACGAGCTGGCGATCCGGTTCCAGCAGACGTCCGGCGCGGTGATGGCCAAGGGCGCCGAGGACACCGCGTTCTACCGGTGGACGCGGTTCGTCGCGCTCAACGAGGTCGGCGGTGACCCGACGAAGTTCGGCGGCTCGCCTGCCGAGTGGCACGCGGCGGCGCAGGCGCGGCAGGCGGTGTTCCCCCGCGGCATGACCACGCTGTCGACGCACGACACGAAGCGCTCCGAGGACGTCCGGGCGCGGCTGGCCGTGCTGTCGGAGCTCCCGGATGAGTGGGCGGACGCCGTGCGGCGCTGGCGGGACATCGCGCCGGTGCCGGACGGGGCGATCGCCCACCTGCTGTACCAGTCGGTCGCCGCGACCTGGCCGATCGAGGCGTCACGGCTTCGCGAGGCGATGCGCAAGTCCGCTCGGGAGGCGCGGACCGTCACGTCCTGGAACGACCCGAACGAGGAGTTCGAAGCCGCGCTGGACGCCGCCGTGGAGGCCGCAGTTGCCTCCCCCGACGTGGTGAAATTCGCCGAGCGGATCACGCCCTACGGCTGGGTCAACGCGCTCGGCCAGAAGCTGGTACAGCTGACGATGCCGGGGATCCCGGACACCTACCAGGGCACCGAGCTGTGGGACAACTCGCTGGTCGACCCGGACAACCGGCGACCGGTCGACTTCGACGCCAGGCGCAAGCTGCTGGCCCGGCTCGACGACGGCTGGCTGCCGCCGGTGGACGCCGAGGGGGCCGCCAAGCTGCTGGTCACCTCGCGGGCCCTGCGGTTGCGGCGCGATCGGCCGGAGCTCTTCAGCGGGTACACGCCGGTGTCGGCGTCCGGGTCGGCGGCCGCGCACGCGGTGGCGTTCGACCGGGGTGGTGCGATCACCGTGGCGACCCGGCTGCCGGTCGCGCTGGAGCGGCGCGGCGGCTGGGGCGACACCGTGCTGGAGCTCCCGGACGGCGAGTGGACGGACGCGCTGACCGGCGCGGTGTACTCCGCCGGGGCGGACGGTCCGGTCGGCGTCGTCGACATCCTGTCCCGCTACCCGGTGGCCCTGCTCACGAGGAGTGCACCATGACGGCTTTCGAGCTGTGGGCACCCAAGCCGTCCCGGGTCCGGATCCGGGTGGGCGAGCACACGGCCGATCTGGAGCGCTCCGGCGACTGGTGGCGCGTCGACCTGCCGGACGCCGTCCCCGGCACCGACTACGCCTACCTGCTGGACGACGACCCGCAACCGCTCCCCGACCCGCGCGCCGCGTGGCTGCCCAACGGCGTCCACGAGCCGGGCCGCGTCTACGACCACGGCGCGTACCGGTGGACCGACGGCGACTGGACCGGCAAGCAGCTCCCGGGCAGCGTCCTCTACGAGCTGCACGTCGGCACGTTCACCCCGCAGGGGACGTTCGACGCCGCGATCGAGCGACTCGACCACCTGGTGGAGCTGGGCGTCGACCTGGTCGAGCTGTTGCCGGTCAACAGCTTCAACGGCCCCTACAACTGGGGGTACGACGGTGTCGCCTGGTACGCCGTGCACGAGCAGTACGGCGGCCCGGACGGCTTGAAGCGGTTCGTCGACGCGTGCCACCGCAGGGGCGTCGGCGTGGCGCTCGACGTCGTCTACAACCACTTCGGTCCGTCCGGCAACTACCTGCCGCGGTTCGGCCCGTACCTCAAGGAGGGCCGCAACACCTGGGGTGACCTGGTGAACCTCGACGGACCGAACTCCGACGAGGTCCGGCGCTACATCCTGGACAACATCCTCGGCTGGTTCCGCGACTTCCACGTCGACGCGCTGCGCCTGGACGCCGTGCACGCGCTCGCCGACACCCGCGCCGCCCACCTGCTGGAGGAGGCGTCCCGCGAGGTCGACGTCCTCTCCACGCACGTCGGCAGGCCGCTGTCGCTGATCGCCGAGTCCGACCTCAACGACCCGACGCTGATGGTGCCGGTCGAGGCCGGCGGGTACGGCCTCACCGCGGCCTGGGACGACGACGTCCACCACGCGCTGCACGCGCTGCTCACCGGCGAGCGCAGCGGTTACTACCGCGACTTCGGGTCACTCTCAACGCTCACCACGGTGCTGACCAGCGCGTATCTGCACGCCGGGACGTACTCGTCGTTCCGCGAGCGGGTGCACGGCCGACCGGTCGACCGGCGGAACACCCCCGGCTACCGGTTCGTGGTGAGCCTGCAGAACCACGACCAGATCGGTAACCGCGCCATCGGTGACCGGCTTTCCGCCACGCTCTCCCCCGGCCTGCTGACGATCGGCGCGGCGCTGATGCTGACGTCACCGTTCACGCCGATGCTGTTCATGGGTGAGGAGTGGGGCGCGAGCACGCCGTGGCAGTACTTCACCAGCCACCCGGAACCGGACCTCGCCACCGCGGTGGAGAACGGCCGCAAGTCCGAGTTCGCCGCGTACGGGTGGGGCGAGGCCGACGTGCCGAGCCCGCAGGACCCGGCGACGTTCGAGCGTTCCAAGCTCGACTGGACCGAGCTGGAGAAGCCACCGCACGCCGGCCTGCTGGACGCCTACCGGCGGCTGATCGCGCTGCGGCGGAGCGTCTCGGACCTGAGCGATCCGCGGCTGGACCGGGTGGCGGTGGAGTACGACGACCACTCGCGTCGTCTGGTCGTGTACCGCGGTGAACGGCACGCGGTCGCGGTCAACCTGGCCGGCGAGGCCCAGGCGATCCCGCTGGCGGCACCGGTCGACGCGGTTCTGTTCGGCGAGAACGTCGACGTCGAGGACGGCCCCACGGTCTGGCTGCCCCCGGAGTCAGTGGCCGTTCTCCGCCTTTGACGCGCGAGCCACCGCACGCCACAGCTGGCGGGCGGCGGTGCGGGCGCTCTCGGTGGGCGTCAGCACGTGACCGACGTCGTCCGGATGCTCGGCGGGGGCGTTGCCGACGTGCTCGGCCAGCGCCACCGCCAGCTCGCGCAGCCGTACGTTGTAGCGCTGGCTGGCGCGGTCGAGCAGCTCGAACGCCCGCGGCGCGGAGACCCCCGTGGTCGCCATCAGCGCGCCCTTGCACTGCTCGATCACGCGCCGGTACTGAACCATCTTCGCCATCTGGTCGGCGCGCATCGACTCCTTCTCGCAGAACACCACGGTGGCCAGCGCGTGCGAGACCATCGGCTCGATCCGGTCGAGCACCGCGACGGTCTTCTCGCTCGGCTTGCGCTCGAGGTAGAGCGAGAACTGGGAGGGACCGCCCTCGTCCCAGGAACCGGGCATCGCGACCGCGCCGACGGTACCGGGGAGCCCGGACACGTACGTCCCGGTCAGCGACCGCCGCAGCGCCGGGTACTCCGGGTCGGCGCGCAGGTCGTCGGAGAGCACGGACCGTTCGGTGTGGTGCGCCCGCACCACCGGACCCTCACCGACTTCCCACTGCAAGCGGTCCAGCCTCGCCGCGGCGCCGACCGCGGAGACCTCGGTGATCTTGCCGTCCCGCACGAGGCTCACGCCGGCCCCGATCGCCCCGGCGACCTCGTCGACGGCATAACACAGCAGACGCTCGATCAGCGCCCGCCCGGAGGTGGTGTCGTCGTCCACGACTGATTTATTTCCCGGCCGTAACCCGGTCAACCATGCTCGTGTGTACGCCGGGCAGGCACGTCACCGCCGTGCTCGCCCCACCAGCGGGCCAGTTGCCCGGCGCGGCTGACCGCCCGGAGCCGACGCTCGGTGGCCCGCCGGTCGGCCGTCGTCGTCACGACGAGGAATTGGTCGCCGACCCGGAACCGGGTGTGCTGATCGGGCACCGTGCTGCGGCCGTCGCGCACGAGCAGCGTCACCACCGCGCCGTCGGGCAGCCGCAGGTCGGTCACCCAGACGCCCGCGAGACGGGACCGCGGCGGGATCGTGACCGCGAGCAGCTCGGCGCGCAGTTCGTCGAGCGGTGCGGCCTCGACGACGATGTCCCTGGCCTCGTCCGGAGCGGCCACCCGCAGCCGTCTGGCCACCCAGGGCAGCGTCGGCGCCTGCACCACGGTGAACATCAGGACCAGCAGGAAGACGACGTCGAACAGCCGGGCGCGACCCCAGATCGGCGCCACCGCCGGGATCGTCGCGAGCACGATCGGCACCGCGCCGCGCAACCCGGCCCAGGACAGGAACGTCTGTTCCCGCCACGGCAATCGGAACGCCGATGCCGAGATCAGCACCGAGAGCGGACGTCCGACCAGCAGCAGTGCGACGCCCACCACGAGCGCGGGCACCAGGGCGTCGTCCAGACGTGTCGGGCTGGCGAGCAACCCGAGCATCACGAACAACCCGATCTGGGCCACCCAGGCAAGACCCTCGGCGAAGCCGAGGGTGGCGTTACGGTGCGGCAGCGACGCGTTGCCCAGCACCAGCCCGCCGACGTAGACCGCGAGGAACCCGCTCGCGTGCAGCATCCCGGCGCCCCCGAACGCGAACAGCGGGATCGCGATCGCGCTGACCGGGTACAGCCCGGACGCCGGCAGCGCGATCCGGTTCAGCAGCCACTGTCCGACAAAACCCACGAGCAGCCCGATCAGCGCACCCGCGACGAGCTCGTAGACGACCAGCCCGCCGATCTCCCACCCGGACGCGGTCTCCCAGGCGTCCGACGCGACGACGGTCACCAGGATCACGGTCGGCGGGTCGTTGAAGCCGGACTCGGCCTCCAGCGTCGCGCTGAGCCTGCGTCGCAGCGGCAAGCGCCGGAGGACGGAGAACACCGCGGCCGCGTCGGTCGACGACACCACCGCGCCGATCAGGATGCCCAGCCGCCAGTCGAAGCCGAGTGCCAGGTGCGCGCAGACCGCGACCGCGGCGACGCTGACCAGCACGCCCACCGTCGACAGCACGGTGGACAGCCCGATCACCGGACGGATGTCCTGCCAGCGGGTGGTCAGGCCGCCCTCGGCGAGGATCACCGCGAGCGCGGCGAACCCCACGAGCTGGGTCAGCTCCTCGTCGTCGAACCGGATGCCGAGTCCGGACTCCCCCAGCGCGAGCCCGACCAGCAGGAAGGCGAGCAGACCGGGCATGCCCACCCGGGACGCGACTCGGACCGCGACGACCGCGGCGAGCAGCACCGCAGCGCCGCCGAGGAGGTAGAGATCGAGCGCATCCATCGCAAGAAGGCTCTACCATCCTGACCTTCGGAGAACTCCTGACCACGCCGGGACGAGTTTCCCGGCGCGTCACTCCGGCCCCACACGCCTCACCTGGGACGATATGCCCAGTGGTTTCGTGGGGCTTCGCGGTGTGTCGAGGTGGCGCGCCGTCGTTACGGAGTTTTGTCTTCTCTGTTCCCGTTCTCGAAACTAGCCTGGCCCCATGGAATCGCGGGGGAAAGACAAGAGGGCCCAGCTGTTCGCGATCGCCCTCTGTGGACTGTTGGCCGGCGTCGTCATCGCGGCAGCAGCTTTCCCGGCCGTCGCGGTCACCGGCCTGACCGCCAAATCCGCGTCCGACGAGTTCGAGAACCTTCCCAGCGACCTGGCGACCCCGCCGCTCCCGCAGACGTCCTACCTGCTGGCCGCCGACGGTTCACCGATCACGTCGTTCTACGCCGAGAACCGTGTTCCGGTGCCGATCAGCGAGGTCCCGCAGATGATGCAGGACGCGATGGTCGCCGCCGAGGACGCGCGGTTCTACCAGCACAACGGCGTCGACATGCAGGGCATCATCCGGGCGTTCGTCCGCAACCAGCAGGCCGGAGACATCCAGCAGGGCGCATCGACGCTGACCCAGCAGTACGTCCGTAACGTGCTGTCGTACGCCGCGGACACGCCCGCTGAGCGTCGGCTCGCGACCGAGGACACGGTGGGCCGGAAGGTCCGCGAGGCGCGATACGCGGTGGCGCTGGAGAAGCAGCTGACCAAGCAGCAGATCCTGGAGCGCTACCTCAACATCTCGTTCTACGGAAACGGTGGCTACGGCCTCGGGTCGGCTGCCCAGCGGTACTTCTCGAAGGCGCCCAAGGACCTGACGCTCGCCGAGGCCGCGATGCTGGCCGGGATGGTCCGCAGCCCGTCGACGTACGACCCGATCAGCGGCGACGCCGACGCGGCCCGCGCCCGCCGGAACTACGTCCTGTCCCGGATGGCCGACCTCGGCTACATCACGCGGGTCGAGGCCAACGAGGCCGCCGCGACCAAGCTGGAACTCCACCCGCGCAAGCCGCAGGGCTCCTGCGTCAACGGCGACCCGTCGTACGGCTTCTACTGCGACTGGTTCCTCGACTGGTGGAAGTCGAACCCGGCGTTCGGCCGCAACCGCACCGAGCGCGAGCAGAACCTGAAGACCGGCGGCTACAAGATCGTCACCGCGCTCGACCCGGCCACCCAGCGCGCCGCGCAGAAGGCCGTCGACGAGGAGGTCCGGCGGACGAGCAACTTCGCCACCGGCGTCGTCGTCGTCCAGCCCGGCACCGGGCGGGTCACCGCGATGGCGATCAACCGCACGTACAGCCTGAAGAAGAACCCGGCGGGCGGGTCCGCGCCGAACACGGTGAACCCGCTGCTCACCGGCACCAACGTCTCCCCCGGCTACCAGGCCGGTTCGACGTTCAAGCTGTTCACGCTCGCCGCCGCGATCGAGAAAGGGCTGCCGCTCGGCACGAAGATCTACTCGGCCGGCCGGATCAAGACCCAGTTCCGCAACGCCAGCGGCCCGGTCGCGTGCGACGGCGACTACTGGTGCCCGAAGAACGCCAGCGGACGAATGTCCGGCACCCACACGATGTGGTCGGGCTTCGGGGAGTCCGTCAACACGTTCTTCGTCCAGCTCGAGGAACGGATCGGCGTCAAGGCCGCGGTCAACATGGCCGAACGGCTCGGCGTGACGTTCCGCTCCAGCAAGGACTACGACCAGCGGAACGCCGTGCAGACCAACCCCAAGGCCTGGGGCTCGTTCACGCTCGGCACCGCGCTGGTCACCCCGCTGGACATGGCGACTGCCTACGCGACGATCGCCGCGCGCGGTAAACGCTGCGATCCGACCCCGCTGCTCTCGCTCGCCGATCGGAACGGCAGGCAGATCGCGTTCGGGAACCCGACCTGTAAACAGGTGCTCGCCCCCGACATCGCGGACGCGGTGGCGGACGCCGCCCGCTGCCCGGTCGGCGACGACGCGGCGAGCGGATGCTCCCGCCGGAACGGGGTGACCGCGGGCCGGGTGGGCGGCGCGTTCGTCCGGCCGATCGCCGGCAAGACCGGTACGACCGACGACAATAAGGCCGCGTGGTTCGTCGGCTTCACGCCGAACCTGGCCGCGGCGGTGTTCTACTCCGATCCGGACAACCCGAACGTCCGCCCGGTGCCCAACTACCGGGTGCCCGCGACCGTGTTCATCAAGACGATGCAGACCGCGTTGAGCACGGTGGCCCCGAAGGGCTTCGTCGCCCCGACCAGCTTCCGGAAGTGGGGCGCGGACGGCTCGCCGCCGACGTTGAAGAGCGATCCGAGCGTGGGTGGCGGACCGGCCGACCCGGACCAGGAACGGCGGGAACGCGACCGGCGCTCGCCGACTCCACGCCCAGGTGAGGACGACGAGGATCCCGACGAGGAGGACGGCGGGAGAACCACCACCCCGCCGACACCCGGCGACTGACCGTTCGTGAAGGGCTACCGGGGTTATCGCCCCGGTAGCCCTTCACACGAGTTCGGTGCGCAGCTCGTGGGCGCCGTCGGCGCGGGTGCCCTCGTAGTAGACGCGGTAGCCGCCCTCGGGCAGCGTCAGCACCGAGACGTACCGGAGCCCGCCGGGAGCGAACGGCGATCGCTTCGGCGGGCGGGGGTCGGCCACGAACGGGCTGAACAGGCCGTCGTCCCCGAGCCGGCCGTGGGCGAGGCCGGTGACCTCTTCCCAGTTCTCCTCGGCGGTGGCCCGCCCGTCGTAGAGCGCGAGCGCGCTGTCCCCGTCGACGACGACCGACGAGAACCGGACGCCACGGGCGTCCCACTCGCCCGGACGGCCGGCCAGCGCGGTGCCGTGCCAGGTCCACTCGACGCCGTCCGGGCTGGTCGCGTACTCCGTGGTCATCCGGTCGGCATGCTCGTCGGACTCCAGCGGGTGGACCGACGCCCAGAGGTGCCAGCGCCCGGCCGCGTGCACGATCACCGGGTCCTTGACGCCGACCGTCTCGTCGCCGGGCAGCACTGTGCGGGGCGCGGCGAGCGGGAGCTTCTCCGGCGTGTCGGCCTCCAGCAGCACCACTCGCCAGTGTTTGGTCTCCGGCGTGGCGACGCTGACATAGAGCCGCCAGCGTCCGTCCGGAGCCCGCAGCAGCGCCGGGCGCTCCAGGGAGTCGGAGTCGAACTCCTCCCGGCGGACCTCGGCGACCGGCTCGAACGTGACGCCGTCCGCCGACTTCGCGATCACGTTCACGTAGCCGCGACCGGCGCCGATCGGCAGCCGGAGCCGGTAGGCCAGGTAGTAGACGCCGTCGGCGAGGACGGCGCTGGGCGCGCCGGCCCAGGATCCCGTCGTGACCTCCGGTGGTTCGACGACGACCGTCGCCCCTTCCCACGCTGGAACGGGCTCGCTCACGCTATCTCCTTCGGTGTGCCGGGGGCGGATTCTCGACGTCCAGCCAGTCCTGGAACGACTCGCCGGTCACCTTCTCCAGTAAGACGATGTCCTCGTGGAAGTACGGCAAGATCGTGGCGCGTTCGTGCAACGTCAGCCGGGGACGCGGGCCGGTCTGCCGGTGGAGTGCGGTGAGCAGCGGTCCCCGTGCGGCCAGCCGCAGCGGAACCGGGAAGTGTTGACCGAGCCGGCCTCCGGTGCGCAGCAGCGTCCGGAGGACGGCGTTGACCGGGGTGTCCGGCACGTACGGTGTGACGTTCTCGGACGGCACCGCGTCGAGGATGCCGGTGCGGACGCCGAGGAACGCGCAGACCCGGTCCAGCGCTTCGACCGGTTCGTCCCGCAGGTCGCGGTACCGCATCAGCAGCACTTGCTCCTCGTCGAACAGCGTGTAGAGGTGCTGCAGCTGCTCGCCGTAGCGTCCCTGGCCGAGGTAGTGCCAGAAGTGCGCCCAGCCGGCCGCCTTCCGCTCCGGTTCCAGTTCGCAGGCGGTGACGAAGTCCCGCTCGGATTCCAGCCCCGCCGCCCACAGGTGGTACCAGTTCGAGTGCGCGCGATCGACCGGGTTCCGCAGCACCACGATCAGCTTCGCGTCCGGGACGGTCCGCTTGATCCGGGCCTGGGCGTCCAGGTCGTAGAGGTAGAACGGCGTCGCCTCGCCGGTCAGCGTCCCGGGCGGGGCGGGCGCGAACAGCGCCTCGTAGTCCGCGCGCTTCCAGACGTGCTCCTGGTAGGTCTGGGCGTCGCCGGGGCCGCCCTGCGCGGGCGGCGGCCCCTCGGACAGGAAGTACTTCGGCTCCTTCACCTTCGACAGGTACAGCTCGGGGTGGTGGACCAGCGCGGCGTGCAGCGCGGTGGTGCCCGCCTTGGGCACGCCGATAACGAGGAAGTCGGGCAGCGTCACTGTGGTGCCACCCCCACCGGCTCGGACGGCGCCTGCTCGAGGGACTCCTCGCCGACGCGCGAGCCTTCGCGGCGCCACCGCAGATAGGCATAGGTCGCTAGCGCGACCACGACCGCCACGATCGCGGCGTAGATCCCGAGTCGGGCGGCGTCCGCCACGTCGGTCTGCTTCAACAACGTCCGGACGTTGGTCAGCACGAGCAACCCACCGGCCGCGGTGCCGAGCAGCGGCAGCGGCAGGTGCTTCACCAGCCAGGCCGCGAACGGCGCCGCGATCACACCGCCGACCAGCAGGCCGCCGACCACCGCCCAGTCGATCGCCTCGTTGCCGAGCCCGAGCAGGAAGCCGAAGCTGGCGAACAGCGCGACCAGGAACTCGCTGGTGTCGACCGAGCCGATGACCTTCCGCGGCTCGGTCCGCTTCGCCGAGAGCAGCGTCGAGGTGGCGACCGGTCCCCACCCGCCGCCGCCGGTGGCGTCGATGAAACCCGCGGTCAGGCCGAGCGGCACCAGCGCACGCTTGCGCAGCGGCGGACGCGCGGACAGCTGACCGTCGATCGCCCTGGTGGCGAACCGCAGCACGATGTAGACGCCGAGCACCAGCAGGATCGCTGACGTCCACGGCTCGGCCACTTCGGTGGAGAGCCGGGACAGCAGCGAGGCCCCGACGAACGCGCCGACCGCGCCCGGCACGCCGAGGCGCACGACGAGCTTCCAGTCGACGTTCTGGAACCGCCAGTGCGCCGCGCCGGACGCGAGCGTCGTTCCGATCTCGGCGAGGTGTACCGACGCCGACGCGACCGCCGCCGTGACGCCGCTGGTGAGCAGCAGCGTGGTCGCGGTGACGCCGAACGCCATGCCGAGCGAACCGTCGACCAGTTGGGCGCCCAGACCCACCAGGACGAAGACGAGAAAACGGGTCAACGGTTCTCTCCCTGATCGAGGGGACCCTGTTCGAGGGGGCGCCGCTGTTCGGGGGGGCCCTCTTCGAGGGGGCGCTCTTCCAAGGGGCGCTCTTCGAGGCGGCGCACCAGTACGGCGGCGATCGCGTCGCCCGTCCGCTCGGCGAGCAGCAGCGCGGCACCGGTCGTCCGGTCGTGGCCGTACGCGTCGACGGCGAGCGGCTCGGCGACGGCGATCGTCGCCCGGCCGATGTCGTTGGTCTCCAGGCGGTCGGCCGGGCGTCGCCGGCCGGTGTCGATGTCGACGGTGTCGGTGACCTCGCGGACCAGGCCGCGGACGAGCTTGCCGGTGTGCCGCACGAGCACGCGGTCACCGGCGACGACCGGTCGTTCCCCGACCACCGCCAGGTCGGCGACGAACTCCCGCAGGACCTCGGCCGGTGCGTCCGCCGCGACGATCAGCTCACCGCGGCCCACGTGCAGGTCGTCGGCCAGGGTCACCGCGACCGCGGCACCCTCACCGGCGGCGTCGAGCGAACCGTCGGCGTCCTCGACCGCGACGATCCGGGTGCGGCGGCCGGCCGGCTGCACCAGCACCTCGTCACCGGGGCGGGCGATCCCGGACGCCACCGTGCCGGTGTAACGGCGGGGGCCGTCTCCGCGGGCGACCCACTGCACCGGCAGCCGCAGCGGCGCGTTCGCGCGGACCGGCACCTCCACCGAGGCCAGCAGCTCGAGCAGCGTCGGGCCGGTGTACCAGGGCGTGTGCTCGGACCTCGTCGTGACGTTGTCGCCGGCCTTCGCGCTCACCGGCACCGCGGTGACCTCCGCGATGCCGACCTCCTTCGCGTACGCCTCGGCGTCGGCCACGACCTGCGCGAACGCGTCCTCGTCGTAGTCGACCAGGTCGATCTTGTTGACCGCCAGGATCAGGTGCGGCACCCGGAGCAGCGCGGCGACCGCGGCGTGCCGCCGGGTCTGCTCGACCAGCCCGTTGCGGACGTCGACGAGCAACAGTGCCACGTCCGCCGACGACATGCCGGTCACGGTGTTGCGGGTGTACTCGACGTGGCCGGGACAGTCGACCAGGACGACGTCCCTGGCCTCGGTGGAGAGGTAGCGGTGGGCGACGTCGATCGTGATGCCCTGCTCCCGCTCGCTGCGCAGCCCGTCGACCAGCAGCGACAGGTCGAGCTCTGCGCCGCGGGCCCGGCTGGCCGAGGAGACCGCCTGCAGCGTGTCGGCCAGCACCGCCTTGCCGTCGTAGAGCAGCCGGCCGACCAGCGTGCTCTTGCCGTCGTCGACCGAACCCGCGGTGGCGACCCGGATCAAGCCGGTCGCGCCCGCCGCCCGCTTCGGGGACTCGAGAAGTGTCATCAGAAGTAGCCCTCCCGCTTCCGGTCCTCCATCGCGGCGTCGCTGGTCCGGTCGTCGGCGCGGGTCGCGCCGCGCTCGGACTGCTCGGCCAGCGTCACCTCGGTCAGCACAGCCTCCGCGTCGGTGGCGTCGCTCTCGACCGCGCCGGTGCTGATCGC
Source organism: Cryptosporangium aurantiacum (assembly GCF_900143005.1). Taxonomy (NCBI): domain Bacteria; kingdom Bacillati; phylum Actinomycetota; class Actinomycetes; order Cryptosporangiales; family Cryptosporangiaceae; genus Cryptosporangium; species Cryptosporangium aurantiacum. The sequence goes on along the minus strand of NZ_FRCS01000032.1, from coordinate 8,340 downwards.
GTCGCCGACCGTGCGGTAGCGGACTTTCTTGCGGACCGCGGCTGCGCGATCGGCGTCCGAGGACCACTCGGTGATCGCGAGCAACATGCCGTCGCGCTCGACGACGTCCCGTTCGTGGGCGTAGTAGAGCGGCGGGAGCTCGATGTTCTCCCGCGCGATGTAGCGCCAGACGTCGAGCTCGGTCCAGTTCGAGAGCGGGAAGATCCGGACGTTCTCCCCCGGCTGGTGGGCGCCGTTGTAGAGACGCCAGAGCTCGGGGCGCTGCCGGTGCGGATCCCAGCCGCCGAACGCGTCCCGGAGCGAGAACACCCGCTCCTTGGCTCGCGCCTTCTCCTCGTCCCGGCGGGCGCCACCGATCAGCGCGTCGAACTTGTGCGCCTCGATCGCGTCGAGCAGCGTCCGGCTCTGCAGTGCGTTGCGGGACTGGCCCTGGGCAACGTCGGAAACCCGGCCGGCGGCGATCGTCTCCTCGACGTGGGCCACGACCAGGTCGGTGCCGGTCTCGGCGGTCCGCCGGTCACGGAAGTCGATGACCTCGGCGAAGTTGTGGCCGGTGTCGACGTGGAGCAACGGGAACGGCAGCGGCGCGCCACCGAACGCGCGGGTGGCCACGTGCAGCAGCACCGCGGAGTCCTTGCCACCGCTGAACAGCAACGCGGGCCGGTCGAACTGCCCGGCGGCCTCGCGCAGCACGTGGATGGCCTCGGCCTCCAGGAGGTCGAGGGCGCCGGGAGCGGAGTGACCGGGGATCAGCCCGGCGACCCGGCTCACGCCAGGCCCCGCTCGGCGAGCAACCCGACCAGCCGGGACGCGCTGGCCGCGACCGACTCCTCGTGCGTGCGCAGCACCAGGTCGGGGGCGGTGGGGATCTCGTACGGTGCGTCCACGCCGGTCAGCCCGGAGACCGCGCCGGTGCGCTGCCCGGCGTACAGGCCCTTCACGTCCCGGTGGGCGCAGACCTCGACCGGGGCGGCGGCGTACACCTCTAGGAACGCGAGTCCTTCAGCCTTCGACCCGGCCTTGAGCGCGTCGCGGTCCGCCGCGTACGGGGAGACCAGCGGCGCGAACGCGAGGACGCCGTTGCGGGCGAGCAGCCGGGCGATCCAGCCCACCCGAGCGACCTGCTTGCCCCGGTCCTCCCGGGAAAATCCCAGGTCAGCCGAGAGGAATGCGCGGATCTCGTCCCCGTCGAGCACCTCGACCGCGCGGCCGTCCGCACGCAGCAGCTCGGCCGCGGCGAGCGCGACCGTGGTCTTGCCCGCGCTGGGCAGACCGGTCAGCCAGATCGTCGCGCCGCCGGGCGCGCTCGAGGGGAGAGCGGCGGGGGCATGGTCGGTGCCAGGAGTGGACGCTGGGGGCATCGTCTGAATCCCTCGGTCGGCGGGTCTGGGCCGGGGCTCGGCGGTGCGGGGCCGGGGGCAGCGTGTCCGGGCCGGGCGAACGGATGGCCGGCGCGGTCGAGGAGGCACGCGGACGCGACGGTGCGCTGCGGTCGCTCCCTGCGGTGAGCGGTCAGTCGACCAGACAGAGTGCGGTCGCGACGCGCACGAGGTCGATGTGGCGCCGCTGCGTCAGCGGGACCCGCTGACCTGGGCGTCGACTCGTGCGGTGCGTCATGGAGTCATTGTTACCCGGCACAGGCCCAAGGTCACATCGATCCCACCGTTTGGATAGGAAATCACAGACCGTAAGCACAACGCAGCCCCGCACCTCGGGGGGTGCGGGGCTGGGGTGTGGAGGGTCAGTTGGCCGAGATCTTGACGATCACTTCGTCGGCGGTGATCTCCTCGACCGAGATGTTGAAGCCCTCGGACTGGGCATCCTGGCCGACCGGAACGGTCACCTGCTGCCCGGCGACCTCCAGCGTCGCCTGGCTGTCCTGGACCGAGATGAGCTTCGCGTCGATGCCGAGCACCGAGACGCTGGCGTCCACCCCACGGTCGAAGGTGATCGTGCACGAGTTGAGGTTGCAGTCCGTCTGCGAGTTGTCTCCGCCGCACCCGGCGAGCACGGCGAGCCCGAGAGCGGCTGCCGCGATCAGGGCACCGATGCGAGCCCCGGCCCGGTGGCGGAACGAACGACCGGTGGATGCGGCGCGATGGGCGTCGATGCTGGTCACGAACTAAGTGTAGGGGCGTCGCGCCACCCGGTGGCCGGGCGCAGGCTGCAACCAACGCGGCCCGAGGCGCCCGGCAACCCCATCCGGACGCCACGGGCCGCGCCCCCCGGCCGGGGCAACATCGGCCGGGGGGCCACCGGCCCGGACGCCACCACTCTCCAGGTGACGTCCGGGCCGGTGGGTTCGGGATCTCGACGCGGAAGACGGGGGGCAACCGCGGAGACCCCGAGTCAGGGGGTTATCGGAGCACGGGGTGATTGCTCCGGATGACGCCGTGCGGGTCGCGCCGCCGCTTGACGTCCCGCAACCGGGCGAGCACATCCGGCGGGAACGCCGCGACCGGGCTCTCCTCCGAGCCGAGGAACGTGAAGAAGATCCGTCCGCTGGCGTGCGGGGCGAACGCGTCCGCCATCAGCGCCTGGTGCGCCTCGATCTGCTCGGCCATGCCGGGCCCCATCGGCATGCCGATCCCGGTCAGGCTGAACTTCTCCTCGAGGTGCCCCACCGCACCACCGCCGATGGTCGGCCGCGCGAGCGCGCCGCCGAGGTGCCGTAGCTGCACCGTGTTCAGCGGCGAACCGCTGTGCGGCCCCGCCACGCCGAGCAGCGTGTCAGCCGCGTCGTCGTCGAGCTCGGGCAGCAGCGCCGCGTACTCCATCGCCGGCACCGGGTCGACCGGCTCGGCGGCCACCGACCCGAGGTCGGCGACCTGCAGCGCGCCGACCGTGTCGAGCAGCGTCCCCGGCACCGCGAGCAGCCGCGAGAGGAGCTCCCGGCCGTTCGCCAGCCCACCGAGGTAGGTCGCGTCCACCGCCACCATCGCGCGGCCCCGCAGGAACTCCGGCAGCTCCGGGATCGGCGGGAAGCGCAGCAGCGTGTACCAGAGGCTCAGCTCCTCCGGCGCGATCGCCACGGTCTCCCGGTACGCCTCGAGCACCTCGGCGGCGCGCTCGGCCGGCCAGAGCAGCCGGCCACCGTAGAGCAGCGGCGCCGGGAAGAGGTCGAACTCCAGCTCGGTGACGAGCGCGAAGTCACCACCGCCACCGCGGAGCGCCCAGAACAGCTCCGGGTCGCGGGTGGCGTCCACCCGGTACCGGTCGCCGTTCGCGTCCACGACCTCCGCGGACCGCACCGCGTTGGCCGTGAAGCCGTACTTGCGGCCGAACCACGACAGCCCACCGCCGAGCGTGAACCCGACGACGCTGGGGCCGGTGGAGCTGCCCGCGAGACCGGTGAGCCCGTGCGCACCCGCCCGGCCGAGGACGTCCGCCCAACCGGCGCCCGCGGCCACCCGGGCCGTCCGCGCCACCGGGTCGACGTCGACGCCGCGCAGCGCGCCGGTGCGGAGCAGGATCGTGTCGCGGAGGGCAGTGGTCGCGCCGTGGCCGACCGGCTGCGCGGCGACCGACAGCCCGTACTGGTTCGCGTACCGCACGGTGGCGGCGACGTCCTCCGCGTCCTCGGCGACGACGACCGCCCGGACTTCCTGCTTCACCTGAAGGTTCCACGGACGCCGGGCCACCTCCCACCCGGTGTCACCCGGCGAGAGCACCTGTCCGCGCACCAGGCGGGTCAGGTCCGCGCCGACGCTGCCGGCCGCTTCCCTGGTCGCCGTCGCGCCGATGGTCATCATCGCTCTTCCCCCACTGGAGATTTCCGCTGCCGTATCTCGACAACGGAAACAGTGGCGGAAGGCGCTTGGCGGCGACTTGATCCTCACTTGGAGCGCTGCTTGGCCGCTTAAACCGTTGACTTGGGTGGGGTATTGGTCCGAGTTCGCGGCAATGGACCGAGTCGTTCCCTAGCCGGATCCAAGTCGCGTCCAAGCGTGCCTGGGAATGCTCTCCAGTGTGACCGCCTCCTTGCCCTCCGACGATGTGGCAGCCGCGGACATGGTCCTCTTCCGGACCTCGCCACCGACGGCGCCGGGGCCTGCCCTCGACCTGCTGCGGCGGTGCGCTCCCGAGATGCTGGGCGACGTCACGGACGCCCGCCTGTATCTACTGGTCGACGTCGCCGCCGAAGACCCGCACCAGGCGCTGGCCGCTGCGCTGGTCGTCCCCGGCAGTACCCCGGAACGAGCCCGGATGGTCGCGCTCGCGGTCGAACCGTCCCGGCGCCGGCGCGGCCTGGCCACCAGGCTGCTCAGCGACGTACGACGGTCGCTGCAGGCCGGGGGCGAAATCCTGGAGTTCTGCACCAACGCCGACGACGCGCTGACGAAGATGTTGCGGAGACTCGGCTTCGCGGAGGATCCCGACGTGGTGAACGACGGTTACTCTCACCGTTCGGTGGGGCGCCCGGTGCTGTGGAGGTCCCGGGAGACCTGACGGAGGGGCTATGCCGGCCGAGAACCAACCCCCGGCGAACGCCGCACCCCCCGGCACCCTCGACTTCCGGTTACTCGGTCCGCTGCTCGTGATCGACGGGCAGGGACGCCAGGTCGACATCGGGCCGCGCAAGGAACGCGCGATCCTCGCGATGCTGCTGATCACGCCGGGTCAGGTACTTCCGCTCGACCGGCTCATCGACCAGCTCTGGGCCGACGAACCACCGTCCAGCGCAACCGGCACGCTGCAGGCGTACATCTCCCAGCTGCGTCGAGCGCTGGAGCCCGACCGCGCGCCCCGCACCCCGCCCCGCACGCTGCTCACCCGCGAACCCGGCTACCTGCTCGACATCGACCAGGCCCAGGTGGACCTCGTTCGCTTCGCACAGGACGTCGACGCAGGTCGGCGGGCGCTCGCCGCCGGCGACCCGCTCACCGCCGACGCGCACTTCCGGGCCTCGACGACGCACTGGCGTGGTTCGGCGCTGCAGGACTTCTCCGACCTGCCGTTCGCCCAGCCGACGATCACCCGCATGCACGACCTGCACCTGGTCGCGCACGAGCTGCAGATCGAGGCTTGGCTCGGCCTCGGACGCCACACCGAAGCCGTGCTCAAGCTGGAACAGATCGTCGAGCGCCACCGGTTCCGCGAGCGGTTCTGGGCGCTGCTCGCCCTCGGCCTGTACCGCAGCGGACGGCAGGCCGACGCGCTCGGCGCGCTCCAGCGGGTCCGCACGATCCTCGCCGACGAGCTGGGGCTCGATCCCGGGCCCGAGCTGCGCGACATGGAGGCCGCGGTCCTGCGTCAGGACACGTCGCTGGACCTGCCGGACACCCCGCCGGGCACGGCCGTCGTCACCGAGCAGTCACCGTTCCTGTACCTGGCACCTGCCGCGCCGCCCACCGACCCGTCGCCGGCCGCGACGTCGTACCCCGCGCCGCCGTCCCCACTGGCAGGCCCGCCCCGCCCAGCCGTCACCCCGCCAACCGTCACCCCGGCGACCGTCACCCCGACCACCGTCACCCCGACCACCAGCGGGCCGACCACCAGCGGGCCGACCACCAGCGGGCCGACCACCAGCGGGCCGACCGCCGGTGCGCCGACTGGCGGGAGCGGGCCGGGGGCGGCCGGGCTTCCGATGGCACCGGCGCAGCCGCACCCGAGCCGCACGCCGGTCACCGAGCCACCGCACTACCAGGCCCCGGCCCTGCCCGGGGCGGGCGCGCTGCCGCTGATCGCCCGCGACTTCCAACTCGGCTGGATCACCACCCGGCTGCAGGAGCTACCCCGCGGCCGGGGCGGCGTCGTGCTGCTCACCGGAGAGGCCGGGATCGGCAAGACCCGGCTCGCCCAAGCCGCCACCGACACCGCCACCGGGCTGGGTATCCCGATCGCCTGGGGTCGCTGCGTGGAGAGCAGCGCGTCCCCCGCGTTCTGGCCGTGGCTCCAGGTCCTCGAGGCCTGCGCCACCCGGCCCGGCTCCGCGGCCGAGGACGCGTTGCGTCTGCTCACCGGCCGCGCGGACAGCGCCGCCGACCCCGACCCGGACGCCGCACGCTTCGCGCTGCACGCCGGCGTCGCGAGCGCGCTGCTGGCCGGCGACTCGCCGCTGCTGATCGTCATCGAGGACCTGCACTGGGCCGACGCGTCCTCGCTGGAGCTGCTCGCGTTCGTCGCCGGGGAACTGCACCGGTATCCGACGCTGATCCTCGTGACGCTCCGGCAGGAGCCCGGCGAGCACGCCGCGGCCCTGCACCACACGCTCGGGGACGTCGCCAGACAGCCCGGCGTCGAGCGGGTCAACGTCCACCCGTTCACCGCCGAGGACGTCGCCGAGTTCCTGAACGCGCACCAGGTCGAGCCGGCACCCCGGCTGGTCCGCGTGCTGCACGACCGCACCGGCGGCAACCCGTTCTATCTCGGTGAATTGCTCCGCCTCTTGAACAGCGAGCAACCCGCCGCACTGGCCGGCAGCGGCTCCACCGAGGCCGCAGCGTCCGCAGTTCCGGCAGGCGTCCGGGAGGTCATCGACCGGCGGGTCGCCCGGCTGCCGCAGGACACCCAGGCGCTGCTGCGCGCGGCCGCGGTCGGCGGCCGTGACATCGAGGTGGACGTCCTGGAGAGCGTCATGGAGCTCGACACCGAGCGCGTCCTGATGCTGCTGGAGCCCGCCGTCGCGAGCGGACTGGTCGAGGAGCTACCGGACGGCTGGGACTACCGGTTCTCGCACGCGCTGGTCCGGGACGCGCTCTACGTCGGGTTGAGCCGGCTGCAGCGGGCCCGCCTGCACCGACGCGTCGGCGAGGCGCTGGAGGCACAACCCACCGCGTCCGACCGCTCGGCCGAACTCGCCCACCACTTCGGGCTCGCGGCACGCGTCGGCAGCAGCGAGAAGGCCGTGGAGTACGCGGTCAAGGCCGCCAGGCAGGCCGCGGGCCAGCGGGCGCATCCGGAAGCCGTGGAATTCTGGGAGCTCGCGCTCGCCGCGCTCGACGTGGCGACGCCGATGCGCCGCCGAGACCTGCTGATCGAGCTGGGCCGCGCCCGCCGCGCCTGCAGCGACACCGAGGGCGCCCGGGAGGCGCTGGACGAGGCCGTGCAACTCGCGCTCGCCGACGGTGACGAGGCCGCGGTGATCGAGGCCGTCACCGTGTTCGGCGGCGTCACCGCGTGGAACTGGCGCCCGTACGGCGTCGTCGATGACCGGATGGTGCAGATTCTGCGCGACCGGGTCGACGCGGAGGGCCTCACCGACGCACAGCGGGCAGCGATGCTCGGGACGCTCGGCGTCGAGCTGTACTACGGGCAGGCGCGGGCCGAGGGCGAGGCGTACGCGGCCCGCGCGGTCGAGCTGGCCCGCCCGCTGGGCGACGCCGCGCTGCTCGCCCAGACGCTGAACAACTACCACATCGCCGCGTGGGTGCCGGAGCGCGAAACCGAACGCCGTCGAGCCACCGACGAGGCGATCGCGCTGCCCGGCGTGCCCCGGCCGCACGAGCTGGTGGCCCGCATCCACCGGATGGGGATGCTGATGCGGGCCGGTGACCTCCCGGGTTTCGACGCCGACCTGTCCCGCGCCCGGGAACTCGTCGGCGAGGTCAACCGGCCTGAGTTGGACGGGATCGTCCGGTTCGCCGAGGCGTCCCGCACGATGCTGTCCGGACGCTACGAGGAAGGCGAGCGGCTCTCGGCAGAAGCGCTCGACTTCCATCACCGCACCAGCCTCTGGGGCGGCGAACTGCCGCACCTCGTGCAACTGTTCACCAGCCGACGGGCCCAGGGACGGCCGGGCGACGCGTTCGAACAACTCCTGGAGTACGCCGCGAAACCGGCGTTCGAGATGCTGCGGCCGGCGACGATCCTCGCCGCCGTGGAGTCCGGCGACGAGGGGTACGCGCGGCGGCTCGTCGGCCGCTGGGGTGTCACGATCCGGAACAACTGGGCGACCGACTTCGTCCTGGTTCAATGGGCGCTGGTCGGCGCGCAGCTGGGCACCCCCGACCCGGAGGCGGTGCTGGCCGACCTGATGCCGTACGCGGACTGGTTGGCAACGCTCGGCACCACCGGCGCCTGCTGGGGATCGACCCACCACCACATCGCGGTGGTACTGGCCGCCCTCGGCCGGGTCGACGAGGCACGCAGCCACGCGGGAAAGGCCCTGTCCGCGCACCGCACGCTCGGCTTCCCCGTGTTGACCCAGCGGACCGAGATCCTGCTGAACCAGCTGACCACGTGAAGCGGCCGGGGAGCCCGTTGGGGCTTCCCGGCCGTTTGTTTGTGTTGGGGGGTTCGGCTCAGTAGCCGTAGTCCCAGCAGTAGTCACGCTTCTTGTGGTGGCGACGACGGCGGCGCGGCTTGTAGCAGTCGTTGTAGTCGTAGTCGTTGCAGTGG
>NZ_FRCS01000031.1 GCF_900143005.1 Cryptosporangium aurantiacum | reverse complement strand
CCACTGCAACGACTACGACTACAACGACTGCTACAAGCCGCGCCGCCGTCGCCGCCACCACAAGAAGCGTGACTACTGCTGGGACTACGGCTACTGAGCCGAACCCGATAACGCAGCAACCGGCCGGGAAGCCCCAACGGGCTCCCCGGCCGTTTCATGCCCTGCGGCATCAGTGCCCCGGCAGGTAGCAAATCCTCGAATACCGCATCGCGTCACCGCCGACTGAGCGGTATGCACGGAGGTATGGTTCGCGCGCGCTCAGTGAGCGACGCTCGTAGTGGCGCGATCCTGTCGCTACCCGGTAGGCAGGATCGCGCCCTCTTCCCAAGGTCGCCGGCCCCGTCGTTCCAATCGGAGCGACGGAGCCGGTGGGTTGCGATTCGGTTGCCGACCTAGGCGAGTTGCCTGCGCCCGGACCGCACGGAGCGATCCCGTAGCACCGCAGGGCGACCCCTCGCCTCCGGGCGCTCTGCTGCCAATCATCAGGGCATGAGCTCTCATTTCACGATCAACGGGTTATCCAGCCTCGACTCCAGCGAAAGCTCGGCCACGCGCCTCGGCTGGCAGATCGCGCAGCGGGTCCAGTACATCGTCAATCAGGTGGCACGCCAGAAGGCCGGTGCGCCCGCGGACGAAATCGCGCTCGAACTCCACGGCCGATTGCGGCGCATGGGCGTCGTCCCGAATATGCGGGAACTCAACGCGTACGCGGACCATATCGCCGCACTACCACCGGGCAGTAAACCGACCTGACAAAACCCTGGAGTCCCGGGAGCAGAGCTCCCGGGACTCGCTCAGTGCTCCGGCTCGGACGACGTGCGGCCCTCCTTGGCCAGCGCGCTCACCGCGTCGCCTAGCACCTGGTTGACCGCGTTCTCCATCGCCATCGCGAGCATCGCGTCGACGCTCTTGCGTGCCAGCGGCCGCAACCGCTGCACCAGCGCGGCCGCCGCAGCCGGATCGTCGATCTCGGCGTGATCGTCGGTCGGGCCGATCGCGGCGTCCCCGATCTCGCCCGGCGACAGGCTCGGCGTGATCGTCGCCTTGACCAGCGAGACGTACCGCTCGGCCACCCGCTCGATGTCGTGCATGCTGTCCTCGGCGACCTTCATGACCACCGACAGCGGGTAACCCGCCTGGACCAGCTGCACGGCGATGTCCAGCAGCTGTGGGCTGGCCACCCGGAACCGCGTGCCGTCTGGCCGCAGCATGCCGGACGCGATCGCCCGGTCCAGCGACCCGCGTTCCTCCTGCTTGCCGAACATCCGCTGCAGGTCACCGGCCGAGATCACGGTCTGCGGCTCTTCGCTCCACGGGCTGGTCAGCGCCGCTTCCAGTCCGAGCACGTCCGCCAGGTCGCGACCGCGCTCCCAGGCCGAGATCAGCTCGCCGATGTGCGCGAGCGAGTAGCCGCGGTCGAGCAGCCTGGCGATCAGGCGGAGCCGAGCCAGATGAGCCTCGCTGTACCACCCGACGCGTCCGCGGCGCATCGGCGGCGGCAGGATGCGGCGCTCCTGATAGAGCCGGATGTTGCGCACCGGAATACCCGACTCGCGGGCCAGGTCGTTGATCCGGTACTCGCCTGCCTGCTCGCTGTCTGGTCGGCTGGCCATGCCCGGAACTCCCCTTTCGTCCAGCGCCCGTCTGTGTTGTCACGTGCGGAGCGAGAGCTGGTGCCCAGCGAATTCCGCAAGACGGTGCGGACTGCACCGTCCGTGTCCGCCTACGGAGTATTCCACCTTCAGTTGTTGTAACGATCCCGAGGTGCGCACCCTGGACGATCGGGGCTGTTCTACGCCAGTGCGGCGGCGGTCCCGGCGGCGCGCGTCGCGTCGTCACCGCGCGCGCCCGACAACGGACGCCGATCGGCGAGCCAGCTGGTCAGCAGCCCGGGACGACCCAGGCCGTACCCCTGCCCGTAGTCCACGCCGATCTCCCGCAGCACGGCGAGCGTCTCGTCGTCCTCGACGAACTCGGCCACCGTCCGCAGACCCATCTCGTGGCCGATCTGGTTGACCGCGGCGACCATCGTGCGGTCGACCGGGTCATGGGTGATCGTCTGGACGAACCGTCCGTCGATCTTCAAGAAGTCGACCGGCAGATTCTTGAGATAGGCGAACGACGACAGGCCGCTGCCGAAGTCGTCCAGCGCGAACCGGCAGCCGGTGCTGCGCAGCTCGGTGATGAACCGGCGCGCGACCCGCAGGTTGGTGATCGCGACGGTCTCGGTGATCTCGAAGCAGAGCAGGCTGGGTGCCAGCCGGTGCTCGGCCAGCTGGGCGTGGACGAACGCCAAGAACGCCTCGTCTCCGATCGACGGGCCGGCCAGGTTGATCGTGTAGAGGTCGTCGTTCGTCGGCGTATCGGGCGGGTAGTGCGCGGCGAGGAGCGACATCGCCTTGGCGACCACCCGGCGGTCGAGCGCGGGCAGCAGGTCGTACCGCTCGGCGGCGGGGAAGAACAGCCCGGGCGAGATCAGCGCGCCGTCGGACTCGCACAGCCGGACCAGGATCTCCCCGATACGGCCGGTCTCTTCCTCCGTCGGCGTGGTGGGCACGATCGGCTGGTAGACCAGCTCGATCCGGTCCTCGTGCAGGGCGTCCAGCAGCGCCCCCGCCCAGATCGAATCGCTTTGCCTGCGGTTGAGCTCGGCGTCGCCCTGGTGGTGAACGTGCACCCGGCCGCGGCCGGCCTCCTTCGCCGTGTACAGCGCGGCGTCGGCCAGTTGCAGGGCCTCCTCCACGTACTCGACCTGCCCGAACAGGGGCAGCACGCCGATGCTGGCGCCGGCCGAGAACGTCCGGTCGTCGGTCCGGAAGCGGTACGCGGTGAGCGCGGCGCAGGCCGTTTCGGCCATCGCCACTGCGTCTTCCACGGTCGGACGCTCGATCAGCAGCCCGAACTCATCACCACCGAGCCTGGCCAGCGTGTCCTCGGGGGCGAGCACATCGCTGAGCACCCAGCAGACCTCGACCAGCAGCTGGTCTCCGGCGGGGTGCCCGCAGGTGTCGTTCACGATCTTGAAGCGGTCCAGGTCGAGGACGCAGACGACGGTGGCGTCCGAATCTTCGACCCGAGTCAGCACGTCGGTGATCCGGTTCTCGAACTCCCGCCGGTTCAGTGCCCCGGTCAACGGGTCGTGGCTGACCTCGTACTCCAGCTGCCTGGTCAGCTGGCGAGTGGATTGTTCGGCGCGGTCGGTCATCCGCCAGTTGGCGACCGCGGCGACGGCGGCGCCGGCGACGTAACCCGCGTGGATGAGCGCGTACTTGACCGGGTCGTGCACGGCAGCCGAGTGGCCGTAGACGTCGCCGGGCGTCAACAGCCCGACGATCGCGTGTTCGAACAACACGAAGCCGATGGCCAGCAGGAACGTCAGCCAGTCCTGGTACAGCGTGATCACGAACAGCATCACGAAGAAGTGGAAGTGCGCCTCGGTCATGCCGTGCGAGAACGACACGACGACCGCCGACGACGCCATCACGCCGAGCGTCGCAGCCCCGGCGCGCACCCGCTGGCTCAGGTGGTCCGCGGCGGCGATCGCGGCGTGCAGCGCCAGCGGTGACACCGACAGCAGGCATCGCGTCAGGCTGTACCCCTGGACGAGACCGTAGACCGGCAGCACGACGACGTGGGCGATCAGCAGCCCGAGGATCGCCCGGTGCCGGGACGCCCACGTCGGATCGCCTGGCGGACGACCCCGGGGGAGCTTCTGCCAGAAGCTACGGCCAAACCAGGTCAGCACATTTCTGACATCGGCGTAGAACAAGGGTGTGTGAGTCGTTGTCCGAGGGGATCAGAACGGGAGGATCTACTCAGCCCCGGAATGCCGCGTGGCCGGTGAGTGCCTGACCGAGCACGAGAGTGTGCATCTCCACCGTGCCCTCGTACGTGAGCACCGATTCGAGGTTCGCCGCGTGCCGGATCACCGGGTACTCCAGCGAGATGCCGTTCGCGCCGAGGATCGTCCGGGCGGTCCGGCAGATCTCCAATGCCTCGCGGACGTTGTTGAGCTTGCCGACGCTCACCTGCTCGGGTCGCAGCCGTTCGGCGTCCTTCCGGCGGCCGAGGTGCAGTGCGAGCAGCTGGCCTTTCGCCAGCTCGACGGCCATGTCGGCGAGCTTCTGCTGGGTCAGCTGGAACGCCGCGATCGGCTTGCCGAACTGCTCCCGGTTCTTCGCGTAGGCGAGCGCTGATTCGAACGCCGACCGGGCGGCGCCCATCGCGCCCCAGACGATGCCGTAGCGGGCCTCGTTCAGGCAGGACAGCGGCCCCTTCAGCCCGCGGACGCCGGGCAGCACCGCGTCCTCCGGCAGCCGGACGCCGTCCAGCACCAGCTCGCTGGTGACCGAGGCGCGCAGCGACAGCTTGTGGGTGATCTCCGGCGCCGAGAAGCCGGGCGCATCGGTGGGGACGACGAACCCGCGGACGCCGTCGTCGGTCTGCGCCCAGACCACCGCGACGTCGGCGACCGAGCCGTTCGTGATCCACATCTTGCGGCCGTCGAGCACCCAGTCGCCGCCGTCCTTGCGCGCGCGGGTGCGCATGCCTGCCGGGTCGGAACCGTGGTCGGGCTCGGTCAGTCCGAAGCAGCCGAGCGACTCGCCGGCGGCCATCGACGGCAGCCAGCGCTCCTTCTGCTCCTCGCTGCCGAACTTCCAGATCGCGTACATCGCCAGCGACCCCTGCACCGAGACGAGCGACCGCAGCCCGGAGTCGGCCGCTTCCAGCTCCAGGCAGGCGAGCCCGTACTCGACCGCGCTCATGCCCGCGCAGCCGTAGCCGGTCAGGTGCATGCCGAGAACGCCCAGGTCACCGAACTCCTTGGCCAACTCACGCGCCGGGATGTGGCCGGTCTCGAACCAGTCGGCGATGTGCGGGGCGACGACGGCCTCGCACCGCGTCCGAACCGCTTCCCGGATCGCCTTCTCGTCCTCGGTCAACAGGTCGTCGATGCCGATGGGGTCGGACGGATCGAACGGCGGCGTCATCACGGCTCCCGGGTGTGCGGTGCGGGATACATGCGTACCGCAGAACGCCCCGCACTGTGCATGGAGTTGTGCCTTCTGTGGCATTCGACGCGTTCTGTGGGACGGCTGTGAAACCTGATGTCCACAGATTCAGCAGAGGCACTTTCATGCCACGGCCAGCCCCGCCGGGGGTTCACCGAGGGCGTCATCCACAGCTGTGCACAGGCGTTATCCACAGCTGGGGACGAAGTTCTCCACAGGCTGTGGATTATGTGGATAACTCAGATATCCACAACCGTGCGTGTGGATGCACTGCGTCGGGCGGCGTCCAGGATCGTCAGGACGCGGACGGCGTCCCGGGGATCGACCGGCATCGGAGCCCCCGAGGTGAGCGCCGTCAGCACGCCCTCGTAGAACCGCGTCCACTCGCCGGTGAGCGTCCGGTAAGGCCGGGCGGCGTCCCCCGCACCGACCGTGCCCCACTCGGCGGCCGGCCGCTCGCCAAAGTGCGGCGACCCGGGCTTCCGCCCAGCTCGCAGCGCCTCCTCCTGCGGGTCCATGCCCCAGGTGACATAGGCTCCGGCGTCGCCGAGCAGCCGGAACCGCGGCGCCAGCTGTCCCGCGAGCGCGGAGGCCCAGAGGTGGCTGTGCACACCGGACGCGTGGGTCAGCGCCAGGAAGACGTCGTCCTCCACCGACGCGCCCGAGCGCCGGGTATCGATCTCCGCGTAGACCGACCGCACCGGGCCGAGCAGCACCAACGCCTGGTCGACGAGGTGCGTGCCGAGGTCCAGCAGGATGCCGCCCGCGTCGGCCGCGTTCTCCTTCCACGCACCGGCTGCCACCGCCGGACGCCACCGGTCGAACCGGCTCTCCAGCCGCAGCGGATGCCCGATCGCCCCCGCCTGGATGAGCCGTCGCATTGTGCGGAAGTCGCCGTCCCAGCGTCGGTTCTGGTAGACGGTGAGCGGGACGCGCGCAGCCTCGGCCTGCCTGACCAGGGCCTTCGCCTCCCCGGCGCTGCTCGCGAGCGGCTTGTCGACGACAGCGGGCAGCCGGGCTTCCACGGCGGCCTTGGCGAGCGGCACGTGGGTGCCGTTCGGGGTTGCGATGACCACCAGGTCGTACGACTGCCGATCGGCCCACACCTCACCCGGATCGGCGAGCACCATGGCGTCCGGAAAATCACGGTGCACCTGATCGCGGCGGGTGGGGTTGGAGGTGACAACGGCGGTCAACACGAGACCGTCGACGGCCGCGATCAGCGGCGCATGGAAGTGAGCACCCGCGGTGCCGTACCCGAGCAGCGCGACCCGCAGTTGGTCGGCCATCAGTACTCCCGCGGCTCACCGTCGTCGATGATCTCGACGGCGGTGCTCTCCGGGGCCAGCTTCGTCATGTTCTGGTAGTACATCGCCGGGAACGCGGCCGCCTTCTCGTGGATCGGGATCGCGATCCGGGGTGCTACCGCGCGCAGGTAGTCGACGGCCTCCCAGAGCTTCAGCCAGGGCGCCGCGGTCGGCACACCGAGGAGCTCCACCGGCCGGTCCGGCACGGTGAGCGCGTCACCGGGGTGGAAGAAGCGGCCGCCGAGGAGGTAGCCGACGTTGGGGATGACCGGGATGTCCGGGTGGATCACCGCGTGGTCGACGCCGATCGCCTCGATGCTCAGGCCGTTGTGGTCGAAGGCTGCGCCGGCCGCGACGCCCTCGGCGCGGATTCCCTTGTCCGTGAGGATCCCGGCGCTGGCCTGATCGGTGTGGATGACGAGGTCCGGGTTGGCGTCGAGGAGTCCGGGCAGCCGGTCGAGGTCGAGGTGATCGGGGTGCTGGTGGGTGACCAGGACCGCGGTCACGTCCCGGAGGTTCTCCCAACCCGGCGAGAACACGCCGGGGTCGATCAGCACCCGGGCGTCCGCCTCCTCGACGAGAAGGCACGCATGGCCGAACTTCTGGAACCGCATCGACACGTCCTCTCCGGGTGGTTCCTCTACTCCTATCCCATCCCGGTGTGTTTACGCGGTGCGGCCGGTCGACCGAAGTCGACCGGCCGCGATCAGAACGGCCAGGTGGACGCTTCGAGCAGCGGAAGCATCCGGAAGGCAGCGTCCGAGAGCCCGCCGAACGTGTGCCGGTTGGCGACGCCGGACGGACCGTGCCCATACCGGTAGCCCGCGAGGTTCCAGGTGTAAACCGGCACGTTCGGCGGCACCACGCTGGTCGGCTCGGCGCCGTAACGGCCGCCCCACACCTGCTCGTCGGTGACGATCACGACCCGATCGT
Organism: Cryptosporangium aurantiacum; assembly: GCF_900143005.1. NCBI lineage: Bacteria > Bacillati > Actinomycetota > Actinomycetes > Cryptosporangiales > Cryptosporangiaceae > Cryptosporangium > Cryptosporangium aurantiacum. The sequence continues at coordinate 48,828 of NZ_FRCS01000031.1, read as the reverse complement.
GCTTCCGGTAGTGCTTCCCCACCGCCGACGCCGTATTCGTGCCGCCCAGGTCGCCGAAGCGTTCCAGCATCCGGAGCACGGACGTGCCGCGCGGCAGCCGCACCTCGCGCGAGCGGGTACCGAACTCGACGAGCGTCGGATTCTCGGCCCGCACCGCCAGCGCGGATCCGAACAGCGCTGCCGCATCCGCACGGGTCAGCTCCGACCGGGCCGACATCCGGTCGAACATCGACCCGGACCGGTCGACGAGAACCAGCGTCCGCCCGGGCAGTGCAGGGACGTTCGCCAGGCTCGCTGCCAGCGCGGACTCGAGCGCCTTACCCCACCGCAGCGACGGTGCGGCCCGGTACGCGGACAGGAACCGCATCGGCAGCTGCCGGGACTTCGCGACCTGTGCGGGGTCGGCCAGCCGCGCAGCGACCTGAGCGGCGGCCTCGTCCGGGACGCCGGCCTCGTCGAAGTTCCGCAGGTTACGCAGGAGCGCCATGTAACCCATCGTCGGGATCAGCGACGTCCAGGCCGCGGCATCCATCGGGCCCTGCAGCCAGCCGGCGACCGACTCCCACGTCATCCCGGCCGCGCGCAGCCGCTCGGGGTCGAGTGCCGCGCGCCGCTCGTCGACCGGCAGTGCGGTCAGCTCGGCCCGCGCACGGAGCACGGACAGCTCGTCCGGGATCGCGTTCGGCCGGTTGTGGCGCCGGTCGATCGCGTACCGGAACAGCGCCCCTTGCCAGGACGCCCGAGGCGAGGGGTGAGCGAGTTCGAGGACGTCACCGAACCGGAAGCCGCGCGTGTCCGCGTCGTACTTGAGCAGCGACCGCTCGTCGTAGAGGCGAACCACCGCATCGGCGATGCCTCGCTTCACCGGCTTCGGGATCGACCGGCCGTACCGGGATGTCCAGTAGGCCAGCAGCTCACCCGGCTCGTCGGCACGCTGCAGCACCGAGGCGACAACCTGGCGGGTCATCCCCGGCTGCCGCCGCTGGACCCGCTCCGCAGCGAACGCGGCGGCGCCCACCAGCGACGCCGAGCGCATGTTGGCATCGCCGCGCAGCCACCGCAGGAAACGGGCCGTCCAGTCCGGGTCCGCGGTGGTCGCTGCGCGCACGAGCCGCTCATACCGGGCATCGCGCTTCGCGCCGGCCTCGTAGAACGTGTCCTCGCCGACCATGTTGGTCACGGCCAGCAGGAAGAGCTCCGACTTGACGTCGCGCGCGAATCCCGGGCCACCCTCGTAGGTGACGCCCGACGCGACCGTCTCGCCGACAATCGGCGAGTTGGCGGCGGGCCGCACGGTGTTGCGGTTGAACTTGGACATGGCTCGACCTCCATTTGTCGGAGGGAAGGCGAAACTACACGGCGGAGCCCGGCCGAGATCAAATCGCACAAGGTACGTGATGCTCTACCGAATTGAGCTACAGCGTCCGAAGGCGCCGACCGGATTCGAACCGATAACCATCCCATTTTTCGAGTGGAAGTAACCCTGTACTTCGCACCGGACGGGCACCGCCGTGTAGTTCGAGCCTCCCGAGATCAAAGATGACCGCGGCAGCGCGAGATTCGAACTCGCAGGCCCTGATGCGGGCCTTTTCACCAAAGAAGTAGCCGTGGTCTTCGCACCGGGAGGTGCGCCATTGAGAGTGCCCGGTGCGGGCGCACCGGGCAACTGAGTTAATCGGCGCCGAGCAGGCGCACGATGTCCGCGTCCGTCGTGGTCATCGCATCGAGAACGGCCGTGATCTGCCGTTCCTCGAAGCCGAAGTGGGAGTCCATGATCGCCTCGATTCCGTCGAGGTGTCTGAGCAGCTCGTCGGCGTCCGCGGTGGCCACGGCTCGTTCCAGGTCGGTGAGCAAGTACCCGAGCAACACGTGGTCCTCGTTCAACTTGGCGACGACCGGGGCGAGGCCGGGGTGTTCCGCCAGAATTCGGGGGAACAGTTCGCCGTCCTCCGCGCGATGGTGGCTGTTGAGGGCGGTACAGAACCCGAGGCAGAACAGCCCGAGTTCGGTGGAGAGTTTCTCGCGCGGTTCACCATCGGTGATCGACTCGCGGAGCCTGGTCATTCGCAGGCGGAGGGCCTGGTGCACAAGGTGGAGTTGGCGGCCCCAGGCTTGTGCGCGGTCCCGGGTCACCGCGTGGTCGGAGCGGTCCTCATGTCCGAGCTTCCTTTGGATCCGGCGCCTCCATGCCTAACGCTGACCGTTACCGGCACGCGACGCTGCCGGCGAGGCTATCACCCAGGCCCATCGAAGCGCATACAGACGCCTGATCCCGTCGGAGTTTGACGTAGAGTGGCGCGAGAGTGCACGTCCGACGCATGGAGGCGGCAGTGCTCCTGAGATTCGCGGTCTCGAACCACCGTTCGATCAACGAGCCCGTCGAGCTATCGATGGTCGCCGTCGACGACGATCGCGAAGCCGCCCGCCGGTTCGACCTGCTGAACGAGAGCGTGCTCACGGTAGCCGGAATCTACGGTCCGAACGCTTCCGGAAAGTCGAACGTCGTCGACGCGCTCGCCTGGCTCTCGGCCGCCGTCGGACGCTCCCTACGAGCGTGGGACGAGACAATTCCGCGCGAGCCGTTCAAATTCTCCAGCGCGGCCGGACTACCCACCACCTTCGAAGCCGAAATGATGGTCGACGGAGTCCGATACGCCTACCAGCTCGAACTGACCGACAAAGAGGTGACCACCGAAGCGCTCTACAGCTACCCGGAACGACGCCAGCGTCTCCTGTTCGAGCGAGAGGGTTTGAACATCCACTTCCGGCGCGGCCTCGGCTCCGCGCTATCGGGCGTCCGGGAACTGCTGACGCCGACGACGCTCGCACTCTCGGCGGCAATGCGATTCCGCGAGCCTGACGTGAGTCCGTTCGGCCACAAACTTGCCAACGTCGTTGTTCTCGGCACGCGTCCCCGAAGGCCTCGTACTGTTGATTGGTACGCGTACTCGTCGCCAGTGTTGTACCGCGCATCTGAGACCGAGCGCCTATTCGTCGAGAGTTCCGACCAGCGCGGCCGCACACAAGGCCTCGGCCTGCTGCGCTTCGCGGATCTGGGAATCGATGACGTCGAAGTGGTGGAAGAGGCCGTCGACGACGCCGTCGATGCCCCGATTCGTCGACAGATTCGACTGGTTCACCGGGTGGAAGACCAGAAAATCGCGTTCAACCTCTACGACGAATCCGAGGGCACACGGACGTGGTTCAGACTAATCGGGCCGGTGCTACGTGCGCTCAAAGCCGGGCGCACGATGCTCTTCGACGAGATCGACGCGAGCCTCCATCCGCGTCTCTCAGCGAAGCTCCTCGAACTCTTCCAAGACCCCAGGACGAACCCTTCGGGCGCCCAACTCGTGTTCACTAGCCACGACACGAGTTTACTGAACCATTTGAATCGTGATGAGGTATGGCTGACCGATAAAGGGATTCGCGGCGCAACCTCCTTGACTCCCCTCTCCGATTTCGGCGGCGACAAGGTTCGGCGCTCACTAAATCTCGAAAAGGCCTATCTGCAGGGGCGTTTCGGAGCCGTTCCGGAACTGGACCAGCAGGCGCTCAAGGCCTATCTCGGTGTCCAACCGCAGGATCCCGGATGACTACGAGGTCGCGGCGGCCGTCCAGCTCGCTGAAGCGGCGAACCGGCTTTCGTCGGCCGCGCAAGACCTTCGTCATCTACTGCGAAGGGCGCCGTACCGAGCCGGAGTACTTGGAGGAGCTCAAGCGGGATCCCGAGGTGCGGGATGCTGCCGCAGTCGACCTGCGAATCCAGTCCTCTGTCAAGAGTTCCACACCGTTAGCCCTGGTTCAGCTGGCCATCGAGGCGAAGGACCGGAACACGCGTGAGCAGGGCGAAGTGGACGAGTTCTGGTGCGTTTTCGACGTGGAATGGCCGCAGCACCATCCAGGCCTGATTCGCGCAGTCGAGACGGCTCAGCGCGCGGGAATCAGCCTGGCCATCTCGAACCCGTGCTTCGAGATTTGGCTGGTGTGGCACTTCCGTGACCACACGTCGTTCATCGACACCGCCGGCGCCAGTCGCTTGCGCCGAGCCTGCGACGGCCAGGACAACAAGGGAGTGTCGAGCGTCCACTACATGCCCCACAAACACGACGCGAGCCGGCGGGCCAAGTTGGTTGAGGAGCGGCATCGACAGAACGACGTCTCGTTCCCAAACGACAACCCGTCCTCCGGGATGCACCGCCTCGTCGACGCCGTCACGTCGAAGGGGACGTAAGGAGCCGGGCTACAGCTCGACGCCGAAGCACGCGAAAGCGGCCTCTAAGCGCCCGTTACGGCCCGAGAACCCGTCACCCGACGGCCCGGAGCCCCGGCTAGCCCGGAGCGGGGTGGGGCGGAGGGCGTGGGATTCGAACCCACGACACCGGTTCCCCGGTGTAGCAGTTTTCAAGACTGCCGCCATCGGCCACTAGGCGAGCCCTCCTCGGCCGCGCGTGGCGACCAGGCGCAAGTCTGTCATGCGCCCCTGTCCGATCGACGGCACCTCCGCCAAGTCGCACCTGCCCTGATGACAGATGTCATCCCCGACCCGTGCGGATGCCCCTGCGAGTGCTGACATCGCACACTGCAACCCGCCTAGTACCGGCTCCAGGGTGAAGCCATGACGACATCACCCGATACCGCAGCTGTCGAGGTCTCGGACCTGCGCCGCCGCTACCACGGCGGGTTCGAGGCGGTACGTGGCGTCTCGTTCACCGTCCGGCGCGGTGAGCTGGTCGCGCTACTGGGGACGAACGGCGCAGGCAAGACGTCGACGATGGAAGTGATCGAAGGGCTGGCGCGACCGAGCGGCGGCAGCGTCCGGGTGCTCGGCCGCGATCCGATCCGCGACCGCACCACCGTCCGGCCGGACGTCGGCATCATGCTGCAGTCCAGCGGCATGCCCGGTGACCTCACGGTGGCCGAGTCGCTGCAGCTGTGGGCCGGTACGTGCACCGCTCCGCGTCCGGTCGACGAGGCGATCGAGCTGGTCCGGCTCACCGAGAAGTCGGGCACCGCGGTCAAGCAGCTGTCCGGCGGCGAGCAGCGTCGGCTCGACCTCGCTCTGGCGGTCCTCGGGCGTCCCAAGGTGTTGTTCCTCGACGAGCCGACCACCGGTCTGGACCCGGAGAGCCGGCGGGCCACCTGGTCGCTCCTCGCGACGTTGCTGGCCGAGGGCACCTCGATGCTGCTGACGACCCACTACCTGGAGGAAGCCGAGCGTCTCGCCGACCGGCTGGTGATCCTGCACGAAGGCCTGGTGGTCGCGGCCGGGACCGTGGACGACGTCGTCGCGGCCCACCCGGCGCAGATCCGGTACCACGGTTTACGGCCGCCCACGCTCGTGGGCAACGAGACGGTGACCGTCGAGGGCGATCGAGTCACGATTCTCACCCGCTCGCTGCAGGGCAGCCTCACCGCGCTGCTGGCCTGGGCCGCCGCGTCGCAGATCGAGTTGGCGCACCTGGCGGCGACGCCCGCCACGTTGGAGACCGCGTTCCTCGCGCTGAGCGCAGAGCGGAACGGCCGGCTACAGAGCGAGATTCGAGACGAGGTGACGGTGTGATGATCCAGCGGTTGAGCGCGCTCGCGCGGGCGGAGATGGTCCTCCTGCGACGCAACAAGGTGATGCTGTTCAACGCGGTGCTGTTCCCGGTCGGACTGATCGGGCTGCTGGTGGCGAGTCAGAACGAGGCGACGGATCCCGACGCGCAGGCGATGCTGATCGGGTCGTTCATCGCGATGACGCTGCTGATCGTCGTCTACTTCAACCTGCTCTGCGCCTACGTCGCTCGGCGGGAGGAGCGGGTGCTGGTCCGGCTCCGCGCCGGCGAGTGCCGGGACGGGGAGATCCTCACCGGCACCGCGATCCCGACCGTCGTCATCGCGCTCGGGCAGGTCGCGATCCTGGTGCTCGCCGGGCTCGCCGCGCTCGATCTGCCGGTGCCCGCGCAGCCGGTCGTGCTCCTCGGCGCGGTGCTGCTCGGCTGCCTGACGTTCGTCGGGCTGGCGTTGCTGACCACGCTGATCACCCGCAACGTGGAGGCCGCCCAGGTGACGTCGTTGCCGCTGATCGCGGTCTGCGCGATCGCGTCCGGTGTCTTCGGCCGGCCGGATTTCCTGCCCGAGCTGCTCATGCGGGTGATGCCGATGACGCCGATGGTCGAACTGACCCAGCTCGGCTGGCTGGGGACGATCCCGGGCGAGGCGGAGACCGGGGTGCTGGAGGCGCTCCCGCTGCCGCTCGCCGTCGGGCTCGCGTGGGCGGCCGTCGGGATCCTCGCGGCACGGCGTTGGTTCCGCTGGCAGGCACGGGCATGACCGGGCCGCTCACCAGGACGGCAACAAGAGCCGGATGGGAGACTGCCAGCGTGTGGGCAACGCCGGAGCGCTGGTGGCGCCGCGTGTGGGCGGGCCGGGACAGCGTCTCCCGCGTCGACTACTACACGCGAGGGACGCTCTACGTCATCCAGGCGAGCGAGTTACTCGTCCTGACGCTCTATCTCGACGGCCCGCGTACCTGGGCGACGAGCGTCGGCATCGCGCTGACGCTGCTGCACACCGGGCTCTGCCTGACCACCCTGCACACCACGATCACCGCCTCGGTGCGGGAGACCGGCATACCGCGACGGCTGCTGGGAGCGGCGACCGCGTTCACGGTCGCGCTGGGCCTGCTGGCGCTGCTCGTCCCCGCCCTGCTGCCGCCGGTCGCGCCGGGCCCGAGCGGCCGTCCCGAGGTCGATCCGGCGGTTCCCACCATCGGCGCGCTGGCCGTGCTCCTGATCGCCGCAGCCAGCCCGGTGATCCGCAGCAGCCTGGTGGGCTTGCTCGGGGGGCTCGCCGGGACGCTGGTCGGCCTGGTGGGGATCGGGCGGGGGCTGGATTCCTCGGACACCGTCAAGCTCGGCACGACGACCGCGCTGATGGCGATCACGCTCGGCTTGGGCTACCAGCTATCGATCTGGATCCTCCGGGTCATCGGCGATCTGGCCGAAGCGCAGCAGACCCGGGCGGCGCTCGCGGTGGCGGAGGAGCGGCTGCGCTTCTCCCGTGACCTGCACGACGTCCTGGGCAGCCAGCTCTCGGCGATCGCGGTGAAGAGCGAACTGGTCGCCGAACTCGCCCGGCGCGGGCTGCCCAGCGTCGTCGACCAGGCCGGTGAGGTGCGCCAACTCGCGCACGGGGCGTTGCGCGAGGTCCGGGAGGTCGTGTCCGGGTACCGGCGCGCGGACCTCGCGACCGAGCTGGCGGGCTCCGCTTCGTTGCTGCGGGCGGCAGGCGTCGAGTGTGAACCGACCTCGGACGGCGTCCCGCTGGACCGCGCGGCCCAGGAGGCGCTGGCGTGGGTGGTGCGGGAAGCCGCGACCAACGTCTTGCGGCACAGCGAGGCCACCCGGTGCGACGTCGTCCTGCGCGCCGACGCCCGGCGGGCGGTGCTCACCGTGACGAACGACGGCGCCCGCGCCGCCGAGAGCACCGACGGCAACGGGCTGGCGGGACTGCGTGAGCGGCTGGCCGCCCGGGGTGGCTCACTTCGCGTCCGCAGCCTGCCGCCGGATAGCTTCACGCTGGTCGCCGAGGTACCGCTGGGAGGCGAACGATGATTCGTGTGCTGCTCGCCGACGACGAGCACCTGGTGCGGACGGCGTTGGCGACGCTGCTCGATCTGGACGAGGAACTCGAGGTGGCAGCGCAGGCGGCGACCGGTCCGGAAGCGGTCGCGATGGCGATGCTGCACCAGCCGGACGTCGCCGTTCTCGACCTTCAGATGCCGGTCCTGGACGGGATCGCAGTGGCCACCGCACTCCAGCGCGACCTCCCCACCTGCCGCACGGTCATCCTTACCAGCCACGGCCGGCCCGGTTACCTGAAGCGCGCGCTGGAGGTCGGCGTCCGCGGCTTCCTCCCCAAGACGACGTCCGGCCCGGTACTGGCGACCGTGATCCGCTCCGTGCACGGCGGTGGCCGTTACGTCGATCCGGAGCTCGCCGCCGACGCGATCACCGCGGGCGACAGCCCGCTCACCCCGCGGGAGGCCGACGTCCTGGAACTCGCCGCGGGCGGGGCTCCGGTCGAGGAGATCGCGCAGCGCGCCTCGCTCTCACCGGGCACGGTCCGGAACTATCTCTCGTCCGCCGCGGGCAAGCTCGGTGCGACGAACCGGCACGAGGCCGTCGCGACGGCCCGCCGTCTCGGGTGGATCTGAGTCCACTTCGGAGGGCCTGAACCGATCCGGTCGACGAATCGTAGGAACGGACAAGGATTCGTGTTTGAGGATCGTCCGTAAACGGCATGAATACTGCACGAGTTCATCGCCGTACTGGGAGCGAGGTGTTCGACGATGTCCCCTTCACATCTCACCGTTTACTACTCCGACGGGTCGGATGCTTCCTTCGATGACGTGACCTATCGCGTCGCCGACGACTACCTCTACGTGGAGCCGTCGAGCGGCGCCGCCCCCACCCCGATCGAGCTTTTCTCGGTCTACAGCTGGGTCGCGCGCACCGCACCGAGCATCACCGCCACGGCGGCCTGAGTTCACTCCTCCAAAAGGACCCCACCGGCTTTGCCGATGGGGTCCTTGCTGTTTCCCGGCGGCACGACCTTACTCGCGAGTAGGATTCGGCCCGTCGGCCGGCGAGGGGAGTAGGGACGTGCGAGCAAAGCGGACGGCGGTCCTGGTGGGTGCAGCGGCGGTGGCGGGCGCGGCGTACTACGTCCGCCGTCAAGCGCAGGTGGACGCCGAAGCGCTCACCGATCCTCGCCTGGACGCGATGGCGCCGGTGTCGCCGCGGGCAGAACGAACCGTCCGCTCCACCGACGGCACCGCGATCCACGTCGCCGAGTACGGCCCCACCGACGCGCCGACCGTCGTGCTCGCCCACGGCTGGACGTGCGCGATCGGTTTCTACACCAACCAGATCCGTGCGCTCTCCCGCGACCTGCACGTCGTCGCCTACGACCTGCGCGGCCACGGTGGCAGCGCCGTGCCGGGCAAGGGGCAGTTCACCACCGACGCGCTCGCCGACGACCTCGCAGCGGTGCTCGAGGCCACCGTCCCGGACGGCCGGAAGGCGGTCGTCGTCGGGCACAGCATGGGCGCGATGAGCATCGTGGCACTGGCCGCAAAGCACCGCGGGCTGCTGCACCGGAAGGTGGCCGCAGCGATGCTGGCGAACACCGGCGTCACCGACCTGGTCACCGGCTCGCTGCTCCAGCCGGGCCCGGACGGCTTACGCCGCCTCACCGCCCCGGTCGGACGCAAACTGCTCGCCTCCTCGCTGCCGCTGGGACGGCGTCCCACGGCGGCTTCGATGGCGTTGATGCGATACATCGGGCTGGCGCCGAGCGCGACGCCGGAGCAGGTCGCGTTCTGCGCCCACGTCGTCATGGAGACCCCGCGCCACGTCCGGGGCGGGTTCGGGGCCACGCTGGCGTCGCTCGACCTGCGGACCGCGGTGCCGCACCTCGACGTGCCTGCCACCGTCGTCACCGGCACGCTCGACCGGCTCACCCCGGCTCGGCACGGACGGCGCCTCGCCGAGGACCTGCCGCAGGCACGGCTGGTAGAGATCGAGGGCGTCGGTCACATGACGCCGGTCGAGGCGCCGGACGTCCTCGAGCGGGAGATCCGCTCCCTCGTGGACGCCCACCTCACCGCAGCGGCCTGAATCAGGGGTTGGTCGGGTCCGGCGGCACGCTCGTCTCCACCGGTGGGCAGGTCACCTGGACCTCGGCCGGAGCAGCCTTGACGCCGTTCGGGGTGGTGACCGAGAGCGTGAACGTCAAGGTGCCGGTCGCGGGCTTGGCCTGGACGAACGGATAGGTCTTGGTGATCGTGTCCGGCGATGCCTTCGTGGCACCGGCGCCGGTCAGGCTGTCTCCGCCGACCTGACCGACCGTCCACGCGACCCGAGCCGGGTTCGACACGGCGATCGTCACCGTGACCGACACTTCGAGCGGCGCCGTGCAGTCCTTGGGCTTGAGTTCGGCCGGGGCCGCGACTGAAGCGTCGGTGACCTTGCCTTCGGGCGGCGGTGCGCTGGACGTGGTGGGGCCGGACGTCGTCGGGGTCGGGCGGGGCGCATCGTCGCTCGGCACGGGCTTCGCACCGTTGCTGGTCGCCGTCGCCGGGCCGGGCGTCGGCTGCGTGGAGGGCTCGTCGTCGAGCGACACGCCGTCGACCGTCGAACCGGCGCGGTTGGCCCTCTCGGTCCGCTCCTGGGTGACGACGAGGTTGGCGATGACGCCCGCACCCAGCGCCAGGACGATGATCGTCAGCACGCCGAGCGCTCGTCTCCAGCGCTGCCCGGCAGGCGGCGACGAGGACGGGGACGGCGGCCGGAACGTGGGCGGCTGACCGCCCGACGCGCCACCCGACACCGCACCCGGCGCCCACGCAAGCTCCCGCGCGCCACCACCCGCGCCGCCGGACACCGGCGTTCCGTACACCGACCCACCGGAGACGGGCCCACCCGAGACCGGCCCACCGGAAACCCCAGCACCCGAGACGGGACCACCCGAAACCCCGGCGCCGGAGACCGGGCCACCGTGAACACCACCGCCGGAGACCGGGCCACCGTAGACGCCGGCACCCGAGACCGGCGGCCCGGAAGCCAACCCACCGCCGGAGATCGGCGCACCCGACACCGGCGCACCGGAGACCGGACGACCGTAGACCGTGCCACCCGAGATCGGCGCCGACCCGGAGACCGGCCGCGGGATCTCCCCGGAGTCGCGCCTGTTCCTCTCACCCGACTGCCACGCCAGCGGACGTAACTGCGTCGGCGCCTGACCGGCGAACACCGCCGTGCTGTTCTCGGACGGCGGATCGCCCTGCGGCAGACCCGGCACCGGGGCGGAGCCGCGCCGCACCTGCGTCGGCCCGGCTTTGTCGTCGGTGTCGACGCGGCCGGGCGGCGGCGGCACGAACTCACCGGCTCGGGTCGCCGCGTCCTCGTCGTCCTCGTTGTCGGCGATGGCCTTCAGCAGCGCGCGGGCCTTGTCCCGGTCGAACCGGTCGCCAGGGTCCTTCTCCAGCAGGCCGTCGATCACCGCGGTGAGGCGCGACCCGGCCAGCTTCGGGCGCGGATGGGGCTGCGTCGCGCTGGCGAACAGCCCGACGATCGTCTCCTTGGCCGTGAACGGCCCGATTCCCTCGGCCGCGAAGAACAGCGTCGCCCCGAGCGCGAACAGGTCGCCGGCCGGCGTCGTCTCGCCGGTCATCAACCGCTCCGGCGCGATGTACCCCGGCGACCCGAGCAGCGCACCGGTCTTGGTGAGCGTCTCGGTGCCGAACACCGACGCGATCGAGAAGTCGGTCAGCTGCGCGACGCCGTCCTTCTGGATCAGGACGTTGTGGGGCTTCACGTCGCGGTGGATGACGTCGGCCGCGTGCGCCGCGCCCAGCGCGTCGAGCAACTGCATGCCGATCAGCGCGACGACCTGGTCGGTGAGCGGCCCGTCGGCGGCGACGGTCTGGTCGAGCGACCGGCCCTCGACGAAGCGCATGATGATGAACGGCTGCTCGTCGTTGATGATGACGTCGTGCACCGGCACGATGTTCGGGTGGTCGAGCCGCCCGGCGCTCCGGGCCTCCAGCAGCGCGCGCTTGGTCAGGCTCGTGCGCTCCTCGGCGGTCATCGTCGAGGGGAAACGGACCTCCTTGACCGCGACGGTGCGGCCGAGACGCAGATCGAAGGCACGCCAGACCACACCCATGCCACCCGAACCGACTACTTCGTCCAGGCGGTACCGGTCGTGGACTGTCCTCTGCTCAGCCATTCCTCCGCCATCTGTCGTCCCGCACGACGGTAGCTGCACTGTGCACACAGCTCCGACGGTCAAATCGGATACCGGACAGGCCGCACGGGAGACACTATTTCACCGGTACGACAAAGCGTCCGGCAGCACGATCGGGTCAACCGACGCAGACAACGCGGATCTGGGCGGGAACCGGCGAATAGCGGGTCGGAGACTCCACGATCGCCTGCACAGCGTACGTCCCGCTCCCCTGGCTGAATTCCAATCCGACCTGGTCAGAGGTGTCGAACGTGCGCTCGGCGTCGGAGACCGAACCACCGCCGCCCGCCACCTCGCTGTCGCCGGGCGCCAGCGAGATCGTGTACCGGACGTCGGTCGGAGCGTCACTCACCGCAACCGAGAGGTCGACCGTGAACGGCACCGGCCCGGCGCAGGACCCGAGGTAGCTCGTCGGCGAGACCGAGAGCTCCGCCGCGGTCACCCGGCCGACCGGTTCCGGTGACGCGCTCGGCGAGGGTGCCGCCGACTTCGATGCGGACGCCGGGGGGGTCGGCGTCGGCGTCGTGGACTTGCTGGCCGACGGCGACGGCGAGCCGACCGCCGGTGAGGCGGACTGGTCCGGGCCGCTCGGCGCTGGTGCGGCTAGCGACGCGGTCGCCGCCACGCGCCCATCGTCCTTGCCGCCGCCCGATTGCAGCACGACGGCCGCGAGGACGACGGCCGCGCACACGGCGACGGCCAACCCAGCGATGATCGTCCGGATCCGTCGACCGCTCGGTGGGGCGGCGTGGCTGGCTACTGCGCTGCGCGGCGGCGTGCTCGGCTCGTCGTCCGCCTCGGTTTTCTGTAGTTCTTCGGTCGGAGCGTCATCGACGACCGGCTCCGGAGCATGCGCGACCGCGACCAGCGCGGCCCGTGTCCGGGCCAGATCCGGACGCGCGGCGGGGTCCTTGTCGAGCAGCACGTCGAGCAACGGGGCCAGCGCGCCCGCCCGCCGAGGCGCCGGGTGCGGGGCCGTCGCGGTCGCGAGCAGCGCGGCCAGCGGGTCGGTGCGGTCGAACGGGCCGGAGCCCTCCACCGCGCAGAACAGCGTCGCGCCGAGGCCGAACAGGTCGGCCTCGGGGCCGGTCGGGTGGCCGTTGAGCCGTTCTGGGGCGATGTAACCGGGCGAGCCGAGCGCACCGCTGCCGGCCGACATCGTGCCGCGGAACGAGTCGGTGGCGATCGAGAAGTCGGTGAGCAGCACTTCGCCGTCGTCGGTGAGCAGCACGTTCGACGGTTTCACATCGCGGTGGACGACCCCGCCGCGGTGAGCGGCCGCGAGCGCATCGACCAGCGCGATTCCGATCTGCGCGGCGCGGGCCGGGCTCACCGGCCCCTCGGCCCGCACCGACTCACCCAGCGAACGGCCCTCGACCAACCGCATCACCAGGCAGGGCAGCCCGTGATCGGCGACGACGTCGTGCACCGCGACGATGTTCGGATGGGCGACACGAGCGGCGTGCCGTGCCTCCGACATCGCCCGTCGAGTGAGCACCGTCCGCTGGTCGTCGGTGGCCGTCGCCGGGAGGTTGACCTCTTTGACCGCGACCGGACGCCGTAACCGGGTGTCGAAACCGCGCCAGACCGTTCCCATCGCGCCGGTGCCGACGACGTCCTCGATCCGGTAGCGCCCACCAACCATCCGCGCCGGGGCACGCCCCGGCGCTCGCGTTGGTTCAGTTACCTCACGCACCACCAGTCACCGTAGCGGGGATACCGGACGTAGCCCAACGCAGCGTCGCATTCAGGGCTGGCACCATGAACTCGTGACGACGATCTCCGAGGGTGTTGACGCTGGTCGGCTCGAGCGGCGGTTGCGCGCTGAAATCGCCGGCGACGTCGCGTTCGACGCCGGTGCCCGCGCGCTCTACTCCGCCGACGCGTCCAACCACCGGCGGGTACCCGCGGGCGTCGTACTGCCGCGAAACGTCGACGACGTGCTGGCCACGCTCGCGATCTGCCGCGAGGACGGCGTCCCGGTCACGATGCGCGGCGGCGGGACGACGATCGCGGGCAACGCGATCGGTCCCGGGGTCGTCCTGGACACCTCCCGCTACCTCAACCGGATCCTCGACGTCGACATCGCCGGGCGCGCGGCGGTCGTCGAGCCAGGCCTGGTACTCGACGTGCTGCGCCGCCGGATCGCGCCGGACGGCCTCGACTTCGGCCCCGATCCCTCGACGCACAGCCGCTGCACGATCGGCGGCATGCTCGGCAACGACGCGTGCGGCTCGCACTCGATCGCCTGGGGAACGACGTCGGACAACACCGACGCGCTGGACGTCGTCCTCGCCGACGGGACACGGCTGAACCTCGGCCCGACCAAGAAGGACGAGTGGGCCCGGCTGGCGTCGCAGCCCACCCGCGAAGGCCGCCTGTACGCGGACCTCAAGAACCTCGTCGACGGCAACCTCGCGCTGATCCGCACCACGTTCGGCCGGTTCAGCAGGCAGATCTCCGGTTACCCGCTGCACCGCCTGCTGCCGGAGCAACACGGCCACCTGGCCAGGGCCCTGGTCGGTACCGAGGGAACGTGCGCGGTCGTGCTCGGCGCGACCCTGCACCTCAACCGGGCTCCGCGCCACCGCGCGCTCGTCGTCCTCGGTTACGCGGACGCGATCGCCGCGGCGGCGGCCGCGCCCGCCATCATCCCGTTGAAGCCGCTGACCATCGAAGGCATCGACCAGGCGCTGGTCGACGCGCTCCTGATGCGCGGCCGCAAGCCGGCGCCGCTGCCGACCGGCCATGCCTGGCTGCTGGTCGAGGTCGGCGGCGACTCACCAGCCGAGGCCGCGGACGCCGCCGCGAAGCTGGCGAAGGCCGCCCCTGGCGCTCCCCGGGTCGTCACCGACGCAGCTGAAATGCGCTCGTTCTGGCGCATCCGCGAGGAGGGCGCCGGCCTGGCCACCCGGATGGCCGACGGCTCCGAGGCGTGGCCGGGCTGGGAGGACTCCGCGGTCCCGCCGGAGCGGCTCGCCGACTACCTGCGGGAGTTCGCCGATCTCACCGACGAGTACGGCTACCAGGGCGTCACCTACGGTCACTTCGGCGAGGGCTGTGTCCACGTCCGACTCGACTTCGACCTGGTCTCGGTGACCGGGCGGGACCGCTACCAGTCGTTCCTGCACCGCGCCGCGCAGCTCATCCTCAAGCACGGCGGCTCGCCGTCCGGCGAGCACGGCGACGGCATCGCGCGCTCGGCGCTGCTGGCCGACGTCTACAGCCCCGAGGCCGTTTCGCTGATGGGAGAGTTCAAGCGCGCTCTTGATCCGCAGAAGGCGCTGAACCCGGGGGTGATCGTCGATCCGCCTGCCGTCAACGAGATGATCCGGATCGCTTACACCCCCAAGCTGCTGCCGGTGAACGGCTTCTCCTACGCGGAGGACGGCGGCGAGTTCGACCGGGCGGTGCGCCGCTGCGTCGGCGTCGGCAAGTGCCGCAACGACCACACGCCCGGCGGCGTGATGTGCCCGAGTTACCAGGCGACCGGCGACGAGAAGCACTCCACCCGCGGCCGGTCGCGGCTGCTGCTGGAGATGCTGCGCGGTGAGGTGATCACCGACGGGTGGCAGTCCGACGAGGTCGCGGAGGCGCTCGACGGCTGCTTCTCGTGCAAGGGCTGTCTGACCGACTGCCCGGTCAACGTGGACATGGCCACGTACAAATCGGAGTTCCTCTACCAGCGGTACAAGGGAAAGCTCCGGCCCGCGGTGCACTACGCGATGGGCTTCCTGCCGGTCGCTCTGCGCGGCGCGGCGCTGGCGCCGAAGCTCGCGAACGCGATCACCGCGTACCAGCCGGCCGCCACGCTGATGAAAAAGGTCGCGGGCATCGCGCAGGAGCGGTCGGTGCCGCGGTTCGCGACCGGCGGGACGTTCAAGCAGCGTCTCCGGCGCAAGTTCGGCGGAAAGACCCGCAGCGCCGCCGAGCCCGGCCGGAAAGAGGTGCTGCTCTGGCCGGACACGTTCACCCAGTTCTTCGACCCGCAGATCGGCGAGGCCGCGGTCGAGGTGCTGGCCGCAGCCGGGTTCGTCGTCCGGGTGCCGAAGGGCGAGCTGTGCTGCGGCCTGACCTGGGTCTCCACCGGCCAGCTCGACGTCGCCCGCGCGGTCGCTCGTCGCACGTTGGACGCGCTCGAACCGCACCTGGACGCCGACATCCCGATCGTCGGGCTCGAGCCCAGCTGCCTGGCCAACTTCAAACACGACCTGCCCGCGCTGCTGCCCGACGACCCTCGGGCGAAGAAACTCGCGTCGCTGTCGATCACGTTGGCCGGTCTGCTGGAACGGGATGCGCCCGACTGGACGCCCCCGCAGACCGATCGGCCCGCGATCACTCAGATCCACTGTCACCAGCACGCCGTGCTCGGCGACAAAGCGGATCGGTCGCTCGCGGCGCAGGCAGGCGTGGACCTGACCGTGCTGGACTCCGGGTGCTGCGGTGTGGCGGGCAACTTCGGGTTCGAGGCCGGTCACTACGAGATGGCGCAGGCGGCCGGTGAACGGGTCCTGCTGCCTGCGGTGCGGGCCGCGAGTCCGGAGACGATCGTCCTCGCGGACGGCTTCAGCTGTCGCACGCAGATTCGGCAGAACACCGAACGTGACGCGCACCACCTCGCGGAGGTCCTAGCCGGACGACTACGCCGCGCGAGGCAGGAAAGTGGCGAATAGGTCGATTAGGCCTTGCGTGAGGCGGCTCACGTTACCGTCGGCTAACGGATATCGACCTGACACCTCGTTCCGCGCGGTGGCATAGTCGAGGCCGATTGTCGGCTATCGCGGAGGTTTCCCGTGCCCGGGCGTTGGGCCAGCTACGTGGCGATCGGTGACAGTTTTACCGAGGGAATGGACGATCCGTACGGCGACGGCACGTTCCGGGGATGGGCGGATCTCGTCGCGGGCTGCCTGGCCAAGGAGAGCGCGGGGTTCCGCTACGCGAACCTCGCGGTGCGCGGCCGGCTGCTACCTGCGGTGGTGGACGCCCAGGTCCCGCTGGCCGCGGCGATGCGTCCCGACCTGGTGTCGTTCTCCGCGGGCGGCAACGACTCGCTGCGGCGTCGGTTCGACCCGGTGCGGATGACCGAGTCCTTCGAGGGTGCGGTCGACCGTCTGACGTCGAGCGGCGCGTCGGTCGTGCTGTTCACCCCGG
This sequence comes from Cryptosporangium aurantiacum, assembly GCF_900143005.1. Taxonomy (NCBI): domain Bacteria; kingdom Bacillati; phylum Actinomycetota; class Actinomycetes; order Cryptosporangiales; family Cryptosporangiaceae; genus Cryptosporangium; species Cryptosporangium aurantiacum. Next base: position 31,878 of record NZ_FRCS01000031.1, on the reverse strand, counting down.
CGGACGTCACGGTGAACTACCCGGCGGCGCAGCGCTACCTCACGCCGCGCATCGAGTTCTTCATCGAGCTCGTCCAGCGCGTGGCCAAGGAGTACGACACGTACCTCGTCGACCTGTGGGCGGACCAGGGTTTCCGCGACCGGCGGCTGTGGAGCATCGATCGGCTGCACCTCAACGCCGGGGGCCACCGCCGGGTCGCACACCACGTCCTGTCGGTGCTGGGCGTCGAGTGTGATCCGGACTGGCGGGCCGCGCTACCCGCGGCCCGCCCCGATCGGTGGTTCACCGCGCGCCGCGCCGACCTGCAGTGGGCGCGCGTTCACCTGGCGCCCTGGATCGGACGCCGCCTGACCGGGCGCTCCAGCGGAGATACGATCACCGCCAAGCGCCCGGACCTGGCCGAACTCAGTCAGCGCGCCTCCGAGCTGCGCTAGCCTCCGGGCGCTCCAGCGGCACTGAGCCACCTGCACCGCCAAGCGCCCGGACCTGGCCGAACTCAGTCAGCGCGCCTCCGAGCTGCGCTGATCAGTCGTCCTCCTCGCCGAGGCCGAGGTCGCATTCGCCCGGCTCGTGTTCCGGCCGGGTCGGCGGTTCGAGACCGTAGCGGTCGAGCAGGTCGTTCACCCGGTCGATGGCCGCATCCGGATCCGGCAGTTCGAGCAGCAGCGAGGCGAACGGCTCGTTCGAATCCGCCCGGACCAGGTGCAACACCAGGTCCGGCTCGATGCCCACGTCCGGGCAGTGCAGCGGCTCGTAACCGACCGCTACCCGGGCGTCCAGATCGACGACCAGGCTCGCGGGCACGTCGGTGCCGTGGATCCGGGAGAGGGCCGACCGCAGGTCGTCCCAGAGCTCCACGGAGGTGGCCCACCGCTCGTCGTCGGAGGGTGTGAACCGCAGCACGCCCGCGTCGGACGCGAACGCGACGGTCACGAGGTCTTCGCGCTCTTCCCAGGCTTCTCCGTCGAGAGCCGGGCGCACGGCAGCTTCGAAGCAGGCCAGCCGGTCGACACCGGCCAGCCGTAGTTGGTCGACCAGTTGATCAATGCTCTCGACGACGGCATCCTGCCAGTCCAAGGCAGCTCGCTCGGCCGCAGCTCTGGCGGCCGTACGGCGAGCCCGCGCCTTTTCCAGCACGTCCATCCCCGCCTCCACTGACTCTGAGGTACCAGCCGGTCGGGCGCTCGCCGGGGACGACGACGACCAGCCTTACCCCGATCCTCTCACCTTCCTCCGACGAGTCAGCCCGGCGACATGGCACTCGACCTTTATCACGACGCCCCGTTGCCGATAGGGACCGAAGTAGGACCAGTTCCGGGAGGTCGGGTGGCAGCGTCATGGGTGAACGTCGGGTGCTCCGCCGACACCGACTCACGGATCGCCGCCGCGGGGGCAGCGCGTGCCGCGCTCCGCGCTGACGACCCGAAGCTGATCGTCGTCTTCTTCTCGCTCACCCACGATCCGGCTGAGGTCTTGGCCGGTGTTCGCTCGGTCGCCGACGCCGTGCCGCTGATGGGCTGCCCGACCGGCGGCGAGATCGTCGGCGACTGGGCGGGTGACGGCTCGGTCGTCGTGATGGCTCTCGGCGGTCCCGGCATCGCGGTCCAGACCGCGGCCATCGCCGGATTCGGTCCGGACTCCGACGCGTTGCGCGACGTCGGCGCGCAGGTGGTCGCGCCGCTGGCCGACCTCGAGGGCGGCGAACACCGGCTGGTTCTGCTGCTGACCGACGGTCAGGGCGGCAACCAACAGGATCTCCTCCGTGGCGCGTACGGCGCGCTCGGCGCCGGTGTTCCGCTGGTGGGCGGGTGCGGCGCGACGATCTCACTCGGGTCCACGATCACCGCCCCGCTTCTCCACAGCGACCAGCTGCTCTGGGGCAACAGCGTGGTCGCCGCGTCGATCGCCTGCGACAACCCGTTCGGCATCGGCGTCCGGCACGGCTGGGAGCGGACCGGAGAGACCGTCGAGGTGACCTCCAGCGTCCGCAACCGGGTGCTGCAGCTGGACAACCGTCCCGCGCTCGACCACTACCTGGAGCGTCTCGACGCGCCGGCTGCGTGCTGGACCGACGAGGGTGCGTTCCAGCGCTTCTCGTTGCGGCACCCGCTGGGCATCCGGCGGCCCAGCGGTGAGGAGATGCGGGTGGTGGCATGGCCGGACTACGTCGAGCGATCGATCTCCTCGGCCGCCGATGTGCCGGAGGACAGCGTCGCCTGGCTGATGCGTGGCGACCCCGACTCGCTGCTGGCCGCCACCGACCAGGCGTGCGAGGAGGCGATCGCCGCGCTCGGCGACCGGCCGCTCGCCGGCCTGCTCGTGTTCGACTGCATCGGCAGGCGTCAGGTGTTCGCACCCGAAGGCACCAGCGACGTCACGCGCATGGCCAAGTACGCAGGCACCGCGCCGCTCGCCGGCTTTTACAGCCACGGGGAGATCGCGCGGAAGCGCGGCGCCGTCGGGTTCCACAATCAGGCTCTCGTCGTCCTGGCGCTCAGTTGAGCGCATCCGGAGGATCCAGCTGGGCCGCCCAGCAACTACCGGAGTACCTCGCGGTGGTCTCCTCCCGGCCGGACGTCGCCGCTGCCGCGGGTGTGGCCGCGGAGTGGGCGGCCGAGCTGATGGAGGCCGAGGTCGGCGCCGTCGTGCTCGGCGACGCGCTGGAGGCGCAGATCGGGTTCCCCCGCGGCGCCGCGCCGGCGGCCGAGCTGACCGCGGCCGCGACCGAACGGCACCCGGTCGTGCACGTCCCCGGCCTGGGCCCGTGCCACAGCGCCTCGGTCGGCCTGGGTGCCGACACTGCCGGCCACCTGCTGGTGGCCCGGTGCGAACGGCCGTTCGGCGCGGAGGAACTGAGCCTGCTGCGCGGCATGGGCCGCATCCTCGGCCTGCAACTGCGCCAGATCCGGACGCTCGGCAGCGAACGAAAGTTGCGCCAGGAGTACGAGGGCCTGGTGCACACGCTGCAGCGACGCCAGCGGCTGCTGGAGGAGTTCGGCCGGGTCCAGCGGGCGATAACCACCCGCGCGCCGCTGCAGGTGATCCTGGACGCGATCACCACGGGCGCCAGAGCCCTGTTCGAGAAGGACATGGTGTCGCTGCGGCTGGTGGACTCGGAGGATCCGCGGTGGATGCTGCTGGCCTCGCATAGCGGCATGCCGACCTGGTACGTGACCGGCGCCTGGCGGATGCCGGTCACCGAGGGCGGCTTCCAACGGGTGCTGACGACCGGCGAGATCCTGGTGGCCGACCGGGAGCGGATCGGCCAGTACACGCGCGCGCCTCGGATCGTCGACGCCGTCCAGGCCGCGATGATCGCACCGGTCAGCGAGGACGGCGCCCGGGTCGGCTGCCTGCTGGTGGCCTCGTTCGACGCCGACCGCGTCTACGACGAGTCGGACGCCGAGATGCTGCAGGGTTTCGCCGACCACGTCAGCATGGCGCTCACCGACGCCAGGGGCGTCCAGGCGCTGCACCAGGCGCACCACGACGCGCTGACCGGCCTACCGAACCGCACGCTGCTGAAGGAGCGGCTGCGTCACGCGCTCCGGCGGGGGCCCTGCGGTTTGCTGTTCGTCGACCTCGACCGGTTCAAGCTGGTCAACGACAGCCTCGGCCACGAAGCCGGTGACCAGCTGCTGGTGGAGACCGCCGCCCGGCTCCGCGAGGTCGCCGGGCCGGACAACACGGTGGCGCGATACGGCGGTGACGAGTTCGTCGTCCTCGTCGACCGGGTGGTGTCGGACGTGTCCGAGGTGACCGAACTCGCGGAGCGGATGCTCGCGGCGGTGCTGCCGCCGTTCGTCCTGGCGGGGCGGGAGTGCTCGGTCGGGGCGAGCATCGGCGTGACCGTCGCCGGTGCGGTCGGTTCGCAGGAGCCGCCGACCGCCGACGAGGTTCTGCGCGACGCCGACGTCGCGATGTACCGGGCGAAGCAGCACGGCCGCGGATGCGTCGAGGTATTCCACCCGGAGATGCACGCGGTGCTGATGGAGCGGCTGGATCTGGAGGCCGACCTGCGTCGGGCCGTGGACCAGCGCGAGTTGTTCCTGGTCTACCAGCCGATCGTCGAGCTGGAGACGGCACGGGTGGTGAGCTTCGAGGCGCTGGCGCGGTGGAACCACCCGACGCGTGGCGTCCTGTTCCCGGCGTCGTTCATCCCGCTGGCCGAGGAGACCGGCCTGATCGCCTCGATCGGGCGGTGGGTGGTCCGGGAGGCGGTCGCGGCCGCGCGCCGATGGGACGAGTCGCTTCCCGGGCCGCGGCTGGGGATCAGCGTCAACATGGCGGCGTCCCACCTGCGGTTGCCCGGAGCCGTCGACGAGATCGCGAGCGTGCTCGCCGCAGCCGGCCTCGAACCGACCCGGCTGACGATCGAGGTCACCGAGAACGAGCTGGTACGCGAGCACGACGAGGCCGCCGACGCGCTCTACGCGCTGCGGGAGCTGGGGGTCTCGGTCGCGGTCGACGACTTCGGCACCGGGTTCTCGTCGCTGCGGTACCTGCGCCAGCTCCCGGTCGACTGCGTGAAGATCGATCGGTCGTTCCTGGTCGACGTCGACACGTCACCGGAGGGCCTGGCGTTCGTCCGGTCGATCGTCGGGCTGGGGACGGCGCTCAGCCTGCACACGGTGGCCGAGGGCATCGAACGTCCGACGCAGTTGGCTGAGCTGCGCCGGATGGGCTGCCGGTACGGCCAGGGCTACGCGCTGGCGAAGCCGCTCAACGAGCCCGAGGTGGTGCCCTGGCTCTCGGCGGGCACCCCGGTCGTCGCGGTCAGCTGATCGAGACCCCGACCCCGCCGCGGGTGTGGGCGCCGAAGCGGTCGATCTCGGCGCTCAGGTCCAGGCGGTGGATCTCGTTTCGCTTGGACCTGATCTCGTCGGTCAGGAGCTGGGCAGGGACCAGCCAGGACACCTCGAACTCGAGCCCGTCCGGGTCCTTCGCGTAGAGCGCCTTGGTCGTCGAGTGATCACTCGACCCCACCAGCGCACCGAGCTCGATCAGGCGCGCCTCGATCCGCTGCAGTTCGGCGAGCGTGTCGACCTCCCACGCCAGGTGGTACAGCCCCACCGTGGTGCGGCCCGCCGCAGACGGCCCGGCCTCCGCGCCGATCTGGAACAGGCCGAGGTCGTGGTCGTTCGTCGAACCGTCGGCCCGTAAGAACGCCGCCCCGGCGAACACGTCGCCGCCCTCGATGACGTCGAACCCGAGCGCGTCGCGGTAGAACGCCACGCTGCGGGCGACGTCACGCACGTAGAGCACGGCGTGGTTCAGACGTTGGATCGGCATGGGGGCCTCCGACTCGATCGGGTATCACCGACGATACGCGCGTTTGGTTTAGCGTTCAACCAAAGGGCCGTGGCGTACGGTCGGCGCATGTCGTCGCGCACGCCGGTCGGGGCTCGGGCCACCGGAAATCGCGCCCCTGGAAATGGCGCCACGGATTCGTACAGCGGAGTGATCGCGCTGCTGATCGCCGCGATCGTGGCGGTGCTGATCGGCCGCCAGGTTCTCTCGTACCTCATCTCGGGCCGCGGCGGCGTCGCGACCTGGACCACGGTGTTCTGCGCGATCGTCGTGCAGGCGCTGCCGTTCCTCCTGCTCGGCGTCGTGCTCTCCGGCGCGATCACCGCGTTCGTACCGGCCCGGGTGTTCTCCGCGATCCTGCCCCGACGCGCGGCGTTCGCCGTGCCGGTGGCTGGTGCGGCCGGCGCGTTTCTGCCCGGCTGTGAGTGCGCCTCGGTGCCGGTCGCGGGCCGCCTGATCCAGCGCGGGATCGTCCCGGCCGCCGCGCTGGCGTTCCTGCTCTCCGCTCCGGCGATCAACCCGATCGTGCTGATCTCCACCGCGGTCGCGTTCCCCGGCCAGCCGGGCATGGTCGTGGGCCGGTTCGTCGCGTCGCTGGCGACCGCGGTCATCGTCGGCTGGATCTGGGCTCGGTTCGGCCGGCCGGAGTGGCTCGAGCGCTACGTCGCACGTCGCATGCCGGACCCCGACGGACCGGCGACGTCCCGCTTCGAGACGTTCCGGCTCGCGGTCGCGCACGACTTCTTCGAGGCCGGCGGTTTCCTGGTGATCGGCGCGGCGGCCGCGGCGACGATGAACGTCGTCATCCCACCGGACTGGATCACGACGGTCGCGGGCGTCCCGGTGCTCTCGATCCTGGTGCTGGCGTTGCTGGCCGTCGTCCTCTCGATCTGCTCGGAGGCCGATGCGTTCGTCGCGGCCAGCCTCACCGGGTTCCCGATGCCTGCCCAGCTCGCGTTCATGGTGGTGGGCCCGGTGGTCGACCTGAAGCTGATCGCGCTGCAGACCGGGACGTTCGGGCGGGCGTTCGCGGCCCGGTTCGCCCCGTTGACGTTCGTCGTCGCGGTCACGGCCGCGGTGACGACCGGCGTGTTGATCGGAGTGGCCTGATGCGGCGGGAAGTTCAGGCGATCGTTTTTGTCCTCCTCGGCGCGGTGCTGCTGAAGCTGGTGATCTCCGGGGAGTACCTGAACTACGTCCAGAGCCTGCTCCGGATCCCGCTGATCGTCACCGGCGTACTGCTGATGGCCTTCGGTGTGCTGGGGTTCGCACGCGACTGGCGCGGCCGCGATGCGGCCGACCGGTCCAGGCAGCGGTCGGCCGAGGCCCGCGTCCGAACGCACGGTCCAGGCGCAGATCCGGACGCCGATCAGCAGGCGGTTACCCACGAGGACGACGCGCACGAGAGCGGCCACACGCACACCGGTGACGGGCACGGCGTCGGATGGCTCTGGGTCGTTCCGGTCTTCGTCCTGGTGCTGGTGCCACCGCCCGCGCTCGGGTCGTTCGCGGCCGAGCGCGGCGCGGTGACCGTGCCGAAGCCGCCGCAGTCGGTGACGTACTCGGCGCTGAGCGGACCCGGTCCGGTGGAGCTCGAGGTGCACGACTACGCCCAGCGCGCGGTCTGGGACTCCGGCCGGACGCTGACCGGACGCACCGTCGAGCTGAGCGGGTTCGTGACGCCGCACAGCGGTGGCGCCTGGTACCTGACCCGGATGAAGGTCAACTGCTGCGCCGCGGACGCCCGGCCCTACCAGGTGCAGATCGTCGACTCGCCGGTCCGGGTGACCCGCGACGCGTGGGTGAAGGTGACCGGTACCTGGGTGGCGAGCACGTCGAGCGATCCGTGGAAGGCGGTGCCGCTGCTCAAGGCCACCACGGTCAGCGGGATTCCGACTCCGGCCCAGCCGTACGAGTAGCGTCCTCGTCGCTCGTCGCTTTGCGTTTGGGCTTTTTGCGTTTGCGGGTGGCCGCTGACTTCTCGGGAAACGCCTGCCAGGCGGGCTCGGGAGACGACTCGCCGATGCGCTCGGGCTTGGGGCGCTTTACGGGTTCCTCCGCGGGCTCCGGAGGATCACCCGGGAGCGTGAGCGTGACGACCGCGGCCGTCAGCAGCGCGCTGCCGACCAGGCCGCAGATGATCGCGGCGGTCCAGGCGACCGCGACGCCGTCGACCCGCTCGGTTCCGTACGCGACGTCCGCGTAGAACGCCTGCCACAGCGTCACCGCCCACACGACGGCGGCCACCAGCGCCAGCACACCGAGCGCGAACCAGCGGAACAGCAGCCGCCCCGGCCGGGCCAGGATGGCCAACCCGGCCCCGACCAGCGCGGCAACCGCGAGCAAACCGCTGATCACCGAGAGGAGCGACCATTCGGGGGGCAGTTCGTCCTGGTGGTTCAGTGGCCGTACCCAGGCCACCGGCACGAGCATCACGATCGCGGTTCCGGCCAGCGCCAGGATCCGCGCCACGTTGAGCGCGGCCGCGGACGACCCGATCGGCGCGTTCGATTCCGGACGCCGCCCGGCCGGTACCGGCCACGATTCCGTCCGAGGGCGGAACCACCGCACCAGGGCAGCCCCCAGCAACACCACGACCGCCGCAGCGGCGCCGGCCGCGCCGACGCCCGTGCCGAATACCTGCCCGGTGATCGCGCTCTGGTACGCCGGATCCCGGGTCTGCGGTGGCATCGCGTCCACGTACTCCTGATAGCGGATGTACGTGGCCAGGAACGCCAGCAACTGCGCGGGCAGCAGCACGGCGACCCCACCGCGCAGCGCCGCGAGCCCGACCGGCATCCCGCGGACGATGAGCACCGCGACCAAGCCGGACAGCACCGCGAACCCGAGCGCGAACCCACCGAGCACGTACACGGTCGGCAGTGCGGTGCCCGGATCCAGGTTCTCGACCGACCCGTCTCCGACCCGGAGCGCGTCGTGCAGTCGCAGAACCTCGCCCAGGTAGCGGTAGGCGCCGTAGAGGTCGCCGACCGCTCCGATCGCGAGCAGACCGGCGACGATGCGGTCCAGCCCGCGGTCGGTGCGGATCAGTTGCCGCGCAGAAGCCATGCCGCATTCTTGCCGGACGACTCGGTGGCCCCTAACGCGACCGGCCGGATGCTCGTGCGAGCATCCGGCCGGTCGGTCGTTCAACGGGTGTCAGCGAGCGGGTCGGTCCTCGCCGCGGCGGGACGAACGCTGCTCGGGCGTCCACCGCGGACGCCGTGCCCGGTAGCCCTCCGAGCTGTTGTCGCGCGGGCCGTCGGTCCGGTACTCACCGGACCGCTGGGCCGGCCGACGGTCAGCCCGCTCGACCCGGTTGTCCCGCTCGGGGCGACCGCTGCGGTCTCCACGGTCGAAGCCCCGATCGCCACGGTCTCCACGGTCGAAGCCGCGGTCGCCACGGTCGCTGCGCTCGGACCAGCGCGGCCCGTCCGAGCGACGCGGGCCACCCCGGTAACCACCGGTGCGCTCGCCCGAGCCGCTGCGCGGCCCCCGACGCGGGCCACCACGGCCACGGTCGGAGTCGAAGTCCCGGCTCCGCCGACGACGCGCCTCGGCAGCCGCCAGCTCCTCCGCGGTCGGCGGCGGCGGGGCCGGCGGCAACGCGTCGAGCAGCACGCTCGGCAGCGGGGCCTCCGGAGTGATCGTCGACCGGATCGGGTTGATACCGGCGAGCTTCGCCAGCCGGTGCGCGGCCCGACGGCTGTACGGCGCGACCAGCGTGGCGACCACACCGGACGCTCCGGCCCGCGCCGTACGCCCGGCCCGGTGCAGGTAGGACTTCGGGTCGGTGGGCGGGTCGAAGTGCACGACCAGGCCGACGCCGTCGACGTGGACACCGCGGGCGGCGACGTCGGTCGCGACCAGAACCGGCGCACGCCCGTTCTTGAAGTTCGACAGCACGCGGTTGCGCTGACCCTGCGTCCGGCCACCGTGCAGCGGCTCGGCGAAGACGCCGCGCTCGGTGAGCTGCTCGGCCAGCCGGTCGGCGCCGGCCTGGGTCTTCACGAACATGATCGTGCGGCCGGTCGACTTCACCAGCTCGGCGGCCACCCGGACCTTGTCCTGGTGGGTCACCTGGAGCATGTGGTGCTCCATCGTGTCGACCGACGCCGTGGACGGGGCCAGCGAGTGGGTCACCGGGTCGGTGAGGTACTCACGGACGATCGTGTCGACGTCGTTGTCCAGCGTCGCCGAGAACAGCAGCCGCTGCCCGTCCGGCCGGACCTGGTCGAGCAGACCGCGGACGACCGGCAGGAAGCCCATGTCGGCCATCTGGTCGGCCTCGTCGATCGCGGTGATCTCGACGTCGTCGAGCACCGCGCTGCCGCGCCGGATGTGGTCCTCCAGGCGACCCGGGGTCGCGACGACGACGTGGACGCCGCGCCGCAGGTCCTCGAGCTGGCGGGACATGGCCGCGCCACCGACGACCGGGCGCACCCGGACGCCGACCGCGCGGCCCAGCGGAGCCAGTGCGTCGGTCACCTGGAGCGCGAGCTCGCGGGTGGGGACCAGCACGAGGCCCAACGGGCGACCCGGGCGGACCCGGGCACCGGCGAGCTTGGCGACCAGCGGAAGCCCGAACGCCAGCGTCTTGCCGGAGCCGGTGGCGCCGCGGCCGAGAACGTCACGGCCGGCCAGCACCTCGGGAATCGTGGCGGCCTGGATCGGGAAGGCGTTGGTGAGCCCTTCCCGCTCGAGCGCGGTGACGATCCCGCGAGGGAGACCGAGGTCCGCGAAGGGAACGGCGGCGGGGGTGTCCTCGGTGACGTCCGCCTCGAGTGTTTCGAGTGTGAGTTCGTCGTCGGTGACGACGGCCTCGGGGGTGACCTCTTCGGTCGAAAAATCGGGCAGTTCAGATACAGCAGACAGCGTTGGCACAGAACGGCTTTCCGGGCAGACGACACAGCAGCCAGGGGTCATCCACCCCGGTCGGGGTAAACGGGGGATCGCAACGTCGAACCCACTGACCACCGGACATACGGACTACCGGGACACGGGTTTGCGACGAAACCTCGAAAGGACACTTCGCCAAGTTTCTCGGACCCCATGAGCTGCTCTGGGTTCTCCGAGGAGGCCTGGACACAACAAGAGTACCTGGTCCTCGTGTTCCCCGACCGAGCGCGTGACGCGCCTCGCCCCGCTGACCGCCCGGTCAGCGTGCTTTCGATCACCCGGACGGCTCATCACAACCACCGATAGGCCACATCTTTCTCACAGCGGGTCGGCTGGTCTGAGTGGTGCGAGGTGCCTACCGTCTTCGGTATGGGAACAGGTGGACCCGGCCGAGTACCGGGGAACAGCCAGCTCGCTGAGGCGGGCCGTCGCATGAGAGGAACCGCGATGTACCGGCTGCACTGCCCAGAGTGCGCACGGCCCGGCGTTACGCGAACCAACCGTCGCGAGGTACAGGCGCTGGCCAACACGCACAACCAGATGCTCCACCGCGGTCGTCCGGTAGCAACGGTCCGGATGGCCGGCTGGAACCTTTTTCGGAGGGTGACCCGTCAGCACTGAACGGTAGTGAGCAGCATTACTCGCTAGTTCCTCGCACGATGCAGTCGGCCGCCGGGCCGGACCCGAGCACGCCCCGACGACCACCCGGATGTACCCCGGGACCGGTCCCGGGACCGTGATCAGGGCCGACCGGCGGCGCAGTACCGATCACCGCAGTGTCCTTCCCCAACTGAACTAGAGAGGGTCCCGCGCACCGCGCGGGACCCTCTCTAGTTTCCTCCGGTCCTACACCCCCGCCCTCCCGCCTTAGCCGGACTGAAGACCGACGTTTCCGTACTGTGGCGCCATGCACGCGATCACGATCACGGAACCTGGCGGACCCGAGGTGCTGCGCTGGACCGAGGTTCCCGACCTGGAACCCGGCCCCGGCGAGGTCCTGATCGACGTGGCTGCCTCGGCCGTCAACCGCGCTGACCTGCTGCAACGGCAGGGCGCCTACCCGCCGCCGCCCGGCGCGTCCGAGTACCCGGGGCTGGAGTGCTCCGGCCGGATCGCCGCGGTCGGGCCCGGCGTCGAGGGCTGGAACGTCGGCGACGAGGTCTGCGCGCTGCTGGCCGGCGGCGGGTACGCCGAGCAGGTGGTGGTGCCGGCCGGGCAGGTTCTGCCGGTGCCCGACGGCGTGTTGCTGGCCGAAGCAGCCGGTCTCCCCGAGGTGTACTGCACGGTCTGGTCGAACGTCTTCGCGGTCGGACGCCTGGCGCCGGGCGACACGTTCCTGGTGCACGGCGGTGCGGGCGGCATCGGCACCGCCGCGATCCAGCTCGCCTCGGCCTACGGCGCCCGGGTGTTCTGCACCGCGAGCGCGGCGAAGCACAACCTGTGCCTCGCGCTCGGCGCGGAACGCGCGATCGACTACCGCTCCGAGGACTTCGTCGAGATCGTCAAGGACGCCACCGACGGCCGGGGCGTCGACGTGATCCTCGACAACATGGGGGCGAAGTACCTCGGCCGGAACGTGACCGCGCTGGCGACCAACGGTCGGCTGGTCGTCATCGGCATGCAGGGCGGCGTCAAGGGGGAGTTGAACCTCGGTGCGCTGCTGGCCAAGCGCGCCTCGATCACCGCCACCTCGCTGCGGGCCCGACCGATCAGCGAGAAGACGGAGATCGTCGAGGACGTGAAGACCCACGTCTGGCCGCTGATCAGCTTCGGCAAGATCCGGCCGATCATCGACCGCGCGGTCGCTCTGCCGGACGCCGCCGAGGCCCACCGTGTTCTCGAGGCAGGCGAGGCGTCCGGCAAGGTCCTCCTGGTCCGTTGACCGCCTAGGCCCTCGGCACCAGCAGGCGCCAGGTGTCGGCCGCGAACTGCAGTTCGAACCCGAGCCCGGTGTAGAACCGCAGCGCGTTGTTCACGTTCTCGGTATCCACGCCGAGACCGATCGCGCTCCGGCCCCGACGGGCGAACGCGGCGAACGCGGTGCGCAGCAGGAGCGTGGCGATGCCGCTGCCCCGTGCGGCGGCGACCGTGCCGAGGTTCTGCACCCAGCCCGTCGCCTCGCGCTCGTTGTGGCCGACGAGCACGCCGACGTCGACCGGACGGCCGGTGGCGTCGACTCGGGACGCGATCCAGGTCAGCGACCAGTCCCGGTGGTCGGCGTCCATCCGCTTGCGCCAATCCGCGTACGGCATCGCCTCGAAGCCGAAGTGCCCCGCGAACGTCTCCTGCACGAGCCGGTACGCGACCTCCTCGTCCTCCGGCGACGACACGGACCGGACCGTCACGCCCTCCGGCAGTGCGGGCGGCTCGTCGGTCTCGACGGTGACCTGACGGGTGAGCACGTGGTGCCGTCGGATGTTCCGCCAGCCACGCGCGGGCAGCGCGTGCACGGCCAGCACCGAGTCCGGCGTGAGCGCCAGGTGGAGGTCGGCCCGCTCGGCGTTCGCGGCGGCCGCGATCTCGGCGGCACGTGCGGTGAGCAGGTCCAACAGATGAATGCCCGCCGGGACGGCGTCCCGCAGTACGTAGTGATCGACGTCGAGCCGGTAGCCGGCCGACGCGGGCCAGAGCACGGCGTAGGCGACCAACCGGTCGCCGTCGAACGCGAGCCAGGAGTCCCGCGCCAAGTCACCGGTCCGCCGCAGGTCGCTTTCGACCTCCTCGAGGCCGTACCCCCCGTCACCGGCGTCGACCAGGTCGACCTCGTTGATCAGCGCACGGATGGCCGGCGCGTCGGCGATCACCGCGGACCGGACGGTCAGCCCGGGTACGGCGGAAATCGCAGGACTGGCATCGGACTGAATGGGCATACCCTGCACCCTCCGCTACCAGCGTCCGCACGCACAACATGATTGGGGGAGGATGGTCGTATGACCGACACTCAGTCCCCCAACGAGCTTCCCGACATCCCCGGTCAAACCGTCATGGTGATGGGCCCCGATGGCTCGCCGGTCGGCGCGATGCCAGTGGAAGCCGGTAAGGAAGACAGCGACAACGATCCGTCGCGGCTGATCGAGCAGCCCGGCAAGGTCATGCGGATCGGCAGCATGATCAAGCAGCTCCTGGAGGAGGTGCGGGCGGCTCCGCTGGACGAGGCGAGCCGCGCCCGGCTCAAGGAGATCCACGCGCGGTCGATCGCCGAGTTGGAGGACGGGCTGGCGCCGGAGCTCCGCGAGGAGCTGGAACGGCTGTCGCTCCCGTTCACCGACGACGCGACGCCGACCGAGCCCGAGCTGCGGATCGCCCAGGCCCAGCTGGTGGGTTGGCTGGAGGGGCTGTTCCACGGCATTCAGGCCGCGCTGGTGGCGCAGCAGATGGCTGCCCGGATGCAGCTGGAGCAGATGCGCGGACGCCCGGCGCTCCCGCCGGGGCTCGGCGGCATCGTGCCCGGTGAGGGCTCGCCGACGCCGCACGGCACCGGTCAGTACCTCTGACTCAGCGCGGGGTGGCGGCGTCTGCCTCGTCCAGCAGGGCGTCGAGGTAGGTCGCCACCCCGTCAGCGTCGTTCCCGGTGGTCACCGTGTGTGCGACCGCGGCGGCTTCCGGGTGGGCACCGGCGACGACGACGCCGCGCCCGGCCCAGCTGAGCATCGGGATGTCGTTGGGCATGTCGCCGAACGCGAGCACGGTGTCCGGGTCGACGCCGCAGCGTGTGGCGACCCAGGCGAGGCCGGTGGCCTTCGTGACGCCGGCCGCGGAGACCTCGATCAGACCGCGGAAGCCCGAGTGGGTCGGCGTGACCGCCCCGTCGAACAGACCGCCGCACGTCGTCCAGAGTTCGGCCGCCTCCACGTCGGGGGCGCGGACGAGCAACTTCTCGGCAGGCGCGCTGACCAGCTCGTCGTAGGAGACCTCGTCCTCGTCGGTGCGACCGAGGTCGTGCCGGACCGGATAGTCGGGCTCGTGCATCATCCGCAGCCCGCGCTCGACCGCGAAGATCGCGCCGGGAATCGCCTCCCGGACCGCGCCGGTGACCGAGCGGAGCGTCTCCGCAGGGATCGTCCAGTTCTGCAGCACCTCGCCGGATGCCCCGTCCAGCACCACTGCGCCGTTGGCGCAGACGACGCGGCCACGGCGTCCGGTCTGGGCGAGCACCGGGTCCATCCAGCGCCACGGGCGGCCGGTGACGAAGACCAGCGTGATACCGAGTTGCTCGAGGCGCTCGAACGTCGCCAGCGTCCGGTCCGAGACGGTCAGGTCCGATCGCAGCAGCGTTCCGTCGAGATCGGTGGCGACCAGCTTGGGCACGAACACACCTCAAGCCTTACACGCGGGGACACAACCCACCGCCTCGATGTCAGAACATGGACGGGATCCGTGGTTCGCTGGGGGTTTGGGCGACGAATTGGTGGTTAGGCTGTCCGCGTGCCGAACTACGCGACCGCCGACGTGGTGGACCGGGACACGTTGCTGACGTTTCTGCGACACCGCCACCACGGCCTGCTCGCGACCACGCGGAAAGACGGTCGGCCGCAACTGTCGCCGGTCACCTGCGGGGTGGACGTCGACGGCCGCATCGTGGTGTCGACCTATCCCGACCGCGCGAAGTCGCTCAACGCCCGCCGTGACGCCAGGGCGAGCATCTGCGTGCTCTCGTCCGACTGGAACGGGCCGTACGTCCAGGTGGACGGCGTCGCCGAGGTGCTCGACCTGCCCGAGGCCCTGGAACCGCTGGTCGAGTACTACCGGGTCATCTCCGGTGAACACCCGGACTGGGACGGCTACCGGACCGCGATGGAGCGGCAGGGCAAATGCCTCATCCGGATCACGATCGAGCGGTGGAGCCCGATTTCCACCGGTGGTTTCCCGCCACGTCTCGCCGACCAGTTCGGTGGGTCGAGCTAGACCGGGACGTGTGACCGAAGTCCGACAGAACGGTGCCTGACGCGGCGCCGGTGCACTCCCCCTTGCCGCCTATCCTGTCGCCAAGCGGTGGAGGGAGGGTCGGGTGACATCAGAGGACGCCGGACCTCGCCTCGGAGACCGTTATGTCCTCGGTGGGGTACTAGGTCGCGGGGCGACCGGTGCCGTGTACGCCGCTCACGACGTTCACCTCGACCGCCCGGTCGCGATCAAGATTCTGGTCGAGGCCGGTGACACGCTCACCACGCCGGAACGCTTCCAGCGTGAGGCCCGCATCACCGCCCGCCTGAACCACGCGAACATCGTCGCGGTCCACGACGTCGGGCGGATCAACGAGCGCGACACCGTCGACGTCGCGGTCGGGACGCCGTTCCTGGTGATGGAGCTCCTCACCGGCGGCAGCTGGAAAGACGAGATGAGCCGTGTGCGGCCCTCGCCGGAGCGGGTGGCGGGCGCGCTGGTCGGGGTCGCCAGGGCGCTGGCGGCCGCGCACTCGGTCGGCGTCACCCACCGCGACATCAAACCGGCGAACGTCCTGCTCACCGGCGACGGCGATGCGAAGCTGGCCGACTTCGGCATCGCGAAGTCGACCGAGGCGACCGGCCTGACCCGGCCCGGTGACATCGTCGGCACGCTCGCCTACACCGCGCCCGAGTGCCTGGAGGGGCACGCGGCCGAGCCGCCTGCGGACGTCTGGTCGTTCGGCGTCATGCTCTACGAGAGCCTGTCCGGACGGCGTCCGTTCGAGCAGGAGACGCTCGGAGCGCTGATCACCGCGATCCAGTCGGGGCGGTACCGGTCGCTCGCGTACGACTTACCGGGGCTTCCGCACAGCCTGTCCGCGACCGTCGATCGCTGCCTCGACCCGGACCCGCCGCACCGGCCGTCCGCGGCCGAGTTGGCGCGGGTGCTCAGCGACACCGCGGCGCTGTCGGCGCCGCCGACGACCGTGACGCCGACGTCCGGATCTCCGCTGTTCATCCCGTCCCAGCTGAGCCGCCCGGTCTCAGGCCCGCCGATCTCCGGGCCGCCGATCTCCGGGCCGCCGATCTCCGGGCCGCCGATCTCCGGGCCGCCGATCTCCGGGCCGCCGATCTCCGGGCCGCCGATTTCCGGGCCGCCCGTGTCGGGGCCGCCGATTTCCGGGCCACCGATCTCCGGGCCGCCCGTGTCGGGGCCGCCGATTTCCGGGCCACCGATCTCCGGGCCGCCCGTGTCGGGGCCGCCGATTTCCGGGGCTCGGACCGGGGGGCGGCCGCCGGCGCCGCCCACACCCGGGCGGGTTCCGTCCGCGCCGGGCAGCCCGGTGCCGATCCCCAGCGTGTACGCCTCCGGGTCCCGCCCCGGCGCCACCTCCCGGAGCGGACCGCCACCCCCGACCGGACCGCCCGTTCCGGTGCCGCCCCCGGACGCGCCTCGCAAGCGTCGCCGCTGGGTCGTCCCGGTCGCCGCGGGCGTCGTCTTCGTGCTCATGGTCGGAACCGTCGTCGCCGGCCGCAGCCTGCTCGACTCGGTCGTCGGCTGCAGCGGCGAGCTGCCGCTCGTCGTCGCCGCGTCGCCCGAGAAGGCCGGTGTCGTCGGTGCGCTCGCCGACCGGTACAACGCCGATCCGGCCGAGGTCGATGGCAAGTGCGTCCACGTGCAGATCGTCACGGTCAAGTCCGGAGAGGCGGTCGAGGCGCTGGCCAAGGGCTGGCCCAGCGCGGACTACGGCGTCCGCCCGGACGTCTGGTCCCCGGCGTCCAGCGTCTGGGTGGGGCTGGTCGGGCAACACGTCGGTGCGATCGGTGCGCCGCCCAAGGCCCCGAGCCTGGCCCGTTCACCGCTGGTGATCGCCGCCCCGGAGGCCACCGCGAAGACCCTCGGCTGGCCCACCAAGTCTCCCAGCTGGCAGGACATCGCCCGCTACGCCGGCAACGACGCCGCGTGGAAAGCGGCCAGCGGCTCGTCGACTCCGTTCCTGTTCGCCCGCACCAATCCGCTGGTCTCCACGTCCGGACTGCACGCGACGCTCGCCGCCTACCTCGCCGCACCCGGCCGCACCGGGGACGTCGAATCCGACTTGAAGCGCACCAGCGTGCGCCTGTTCCTCCGGACGCTGGAACGGTCGACCGACCGCTACGGCGACACCACGCTGACGTTCCTGGACACCCTGCGCCAGCAGGAGGAACAGTCCGAGCCGTCGTCGGTCTCCGCGCTCGCCGTCGAGGAGCAGACCGTCTGGGCCTACAACCAGGGCGAACCGATGAGCGCGGGCAGCAGCCACCTGCCCGCACCGAAGCAGAAACTGGTCGCGATGCACCCCCGCGACGGGACGCTGGTCTCCGACCACCCGTACGTCACCGTCGACAGCGTGATCGACGCGCCCTGGGTGACCACCGCGAAGCGCACGGCGGCCGATCGTTTCCTCGACTTCCTGCTCGACGACGACCAGCAGGCCACGTTCCGCGCGGCGGGTTTCCGGGACAGCGACGACCAGCTCGACCCCGACGTGGTCGCGAAATCGCGTGGGTTGCTCAGCGAGAAGTCCGCGACGACGTTCGCGTCACCGCAGCCCGCCGCGGTGGCAGCGCTGCTCACCGCCTGGCGCGACCTGAACCGGCAGGCGAACGTGCTGGTCGTCCTGGACACGTCGGGTTCGATGAAGGAGAAGGTCGCCGGCACGAACTCCACCCGATTACAGCTGGCCACGCAGGCCGCCGCGGCGTCGCTCTCGTACTTCGGGTCCAACGACGCGGTCGGGCTCTGGGAGTTCTCCACCCATCTGGCCGGAACGGTCGACCATCGCCAGCTCGTCCCGCTCAGCATGAAGGACGAGGAAGCGCTGACCCGTGCGCTGAAGAGCCTGCGACCGGCGAACGCCACCGGCCTGTACGACACCGCGCGGGCGGCCGTCGACGCCGTGCGGTCGCAGTCCGACGCCGACGGCATCAACGCGGTCGTCCTGCTCACCGACGGCGACAACCAGGACCCCGGCAGCATCAGCCCGGCAACGCTGCTGGCCGAGCTGCGTCCGAAGTCCGGGCAGCCGGCCGTGCGGGTGTACCCGATCGCGTTCGGCAACGACCTGAGCGCGACGGGAAAGAACGTGCTGAACCAGATGGCGATGGCGACCGGCGGCCGCTATTACCAGTCCAACGACCCCCGCAACATCGAGTCCGTCCTCGGCGACGTGATGTCGAACTTCTAGGCGAGGAGCGCTTCGAGGTAGCGGGCGACGCCGTCCTCGTCGTTGGAGCGGGTGACCTCGTCCGCGACCGCTTTCAGCTCCGGATGCGCGTTCGCCACCGCGACGCCCCGCCCGGCCCAGGCCAGCATCGGGACGTCGTTGGGCATGTCGCCGAACGCCAGCACGTCCGCCGCGGCCACCCCGACCCGGTCGCACACGACCGCGAGCCCGGCCGCCTTCGTGACACCGGTCGGACAGATCTCCAGGAACCCCAGCCCGGCGTACGTGACCTCACCGATCACGTCCGGCACCGCTGTCCTGGCCACCGCGAAGAACTCCTCGACGTCCAAGCCGGGCTTGGCGACGAACAGCTTCAGCAGCTCGCCGGAGAACATCGTCTCCCGGTCCGCGGGCTCCCAGGGGTCGGGGAACGGCCATTCGAACGACGGGTCGCCGTGCAGCGGGGCGTGGTCGACTTCGCCGGCTTCCACCGTGACCAGCACCGGCCCGACCCGTTCCTCGATCATCTGCACGGCCTGGGCGGCGACCGCGCCGGCGATCTTCGTCGCCTTCAGCACACCGCCGGTCTCCAGGTCGAGCACGAACCCGCCCTGCGCGCACACCAGGTACCGCGAGACGTCGACGGCCGCCGCGGAGAGCGTGCGGAGCCTGGGGCCGCGTCCGGTCACGCCGACGACCTCGACACCGGCGTCCCGCACCCGGCGCAACACGTCGTGGGTGTAGGCCGACACGGTTCCATCGGAACGGATCAGTGTGCCGTCCAGATCAGTGGCCACCAGCGCGGGCAAAACGGGCACCTTGCTCCCATCGACCGAGCGGCCGCCAGCACTTAGGGAAACCACCGGCCGAGCGCCGTCGCGCAGCCGTCCAGCTCGACCGGGTCGGTGACCTCGTCGGCGGCGTCCTGGACGACCTCCAGCGCCTGCCCCATCGCCACCGCCCAACCGGCCCACTTGAACAGCTCGATGTCGTTCGTGCCGTCACCGATCGCGAGCACGTCGGCCGGGTCGACGCCGAGGTCCTCGCAGACCATCGCGGTGCCGGTGGCCTTCGAGACGCCCGGCGCCTGGACGTCGAGCCAGGCGCTGTAACCGAGGTCCCAGCTGTACTGCGCGGGGTCGAGCACCTCGGCGGCGACCGCGCCCATCGCGACGGCGTCCCAGCCGGGCGCCACGCACACCAGCCGGACGACCGGTTCGGAGACCAGCGTCGCGAGGTCGACGACCTCCTCGCGGCCGACCGTGAACTCGCGGTGGAAGCCGTCGGTCGTCACGAACCCGTGCGGATCACGCTCGGCGGCGAACACCGCCTCCGGGATGCGCGCAGCGAGCGCCGCGGCGGCCGGCGCGATGTCCACCGTCACTCGATGCGTGATCCGAGCTTCCGTGGCGTCATACACCACCGCGCCGTTCGTGCACACCAGCTCGACACCGCGGATGCCGAGCGCAACAGCGGTATCAACGGCGTCCGGCACCGCACGGCCGGTCGCGACGACGACCGGCACACCGGCGTCGATCACCCGGCCGACCGCGGCCGCGACCGCCAGGCTGGGCCGCGTGCCTGCCGGCCCGTAGGGCACGACCGTTCCGTCCAGGTCGAGAGCGACGAGCTTGGGACGCCAGCCGGGGTCGAGACGTCGCCTCACGGAGCGAGCACGTCCCGGCCACCCAAGAACGGCCGAAGCGCCTCCGGAACCTTCACCGAACCGTCCGGCTGCTGGTGGTTCTCCAGGATCGCGACGATCCAGCGGGTGGTCGCCAGCGTGCCGTTGAGCGTCGCGACCGGCTCCGGCTTCCCGCTCGGGCCGCGGTGCCGGATGTTGAGCCGGCGGGCCTGGAAGTCGGTGCAGTTCGACGTCGACGTGAGCTCGAGGTACCGGCTCTGGCTCGGCAGCCAGGCCTCGCAGTCGAACTTGCGAGCTGCCGACGAGCCCAGGTCACCGGCGGCGACGTCGATCACGCGATAGGGGATCTCGACCTTGGCCAACATCTCCTCCTCCCACGCGAGCAGGCGCTGGTGCTCCTCCTGCGACGCCTCCAGCGTGGTGTAGGAGAACATCTCCACCTTGTCGAACTGGTGGACACGGATGATCCCGCGAGTGTCCTTCCCGTACGAGCCCGCCTCGCGCCGATAGCAGGTCGACCAGCCGGCGTAGCGCTTAGGGCCGTTCGAGAGGTCGATGATCTCGTCGGCGTGATAGCCGGCCAGCGCGACCTCGCTGGTGCCGACCAGGTAGAGGTCGTCGGCTTCGAGCCGGTAGATCTCGTCGGCGTGCGCGCCGAGGAAACCGGTGCCGCCCATGATCTCGGGCTTGACCAGCGTCGGCGTGATCATCGGCGTGAAGCCGTACTCGACAGCCTGGGCGATCGCCATGTTGAGCAGCGCGAGCTCGAGCAGCGCGCCGACGCCGGTGAGGAAGAAGAACCGCGAGCCGCCGACCTTGCTGCCCCGCTCCATGTCGATGGCGCCGAGCTTCTCGCCGATCGCGAGGTGGTCGAGCGGGTTCTCCAGGCCGGGGATCGTTCCGACCTCGCGCAGTACGACGTAGTCGTCCTCGCCGCCGACCGGCACGCCGTCCTCGACGATGTTCGGCACCGCGAGGTGGGCCTCACGGAGCGCCGCGTCGGCTTCACCCTGCTCCGACTCCGCGGCCTTGACCGTCGCCGCGAGCTCGCGAGCGGCGGCGACCAGCGCCGGACGCTCGTCCTTCGATGCCGCCTTGACCTTGTTCGAGACCGCCTTCTGCTCGCCGCGCAGCGAGTCGGCCTTGGCCACCGCGGCCCGGCGCTTCTCGTCGGCTGCGAGCAGCTCGTCCACCAGGGACTCGGACTCTCCGCGAGCCCGCTGGCTGGCGCGTACGAGGTCCGGATTGTCCCTGAGCAAGCGAAGATCGATCACCGCCCCAGCCTACAAGCGACCGCGCTCCCGCTCTTCACGATAATCGGCGGCCTGCAGCCGCCGAGGTTCGATTCATGGAGCCCGCTGAGAGCGGCGCTGCCGCTCCGTCGCAGGGAGGGCCGTGACCGTTCTGTGGTCACAACCGACCGAGACGGCCGGCAGCGTCGCTCTCAGCGGGCCGCCCACTGAGGTCCACGGTGACGGTGAGGGTTCGGTCCTCGTAGCGACGGTGGGTCGGCAGGCCCAGACCGGCCAGCAGCCGCAGCATCGGCACGTTGTCGGGCCGAACCAACGCGTGCACCTGATCGCACTCGGCATCCAGCGCCGCGGCGAGCAGCCGCCGGGTCACCGCGGTGCCGAGCCCCCGGGACTGCCAGGCGTCCTCCACCAGCAGGCCCAGCTCGGCCGGCGTCGTATCGTCCGAACCGCACCACATCAGGTTCCCGAGCGCGACGATCCGGCCGTCCGGCGCCTCACCGACCAGCGCGACGCCCAGCCGCGGGTTCACCAGGCGCGCGAGCTGCCGCGCGGTCAGGCGCGAAACCCCGGAGTGGTACCGGCGGAAGCGCGTCTCGTCCGAGCAGCGCGTGTGCATGTCGGCGATCGCGTCCAGGTCGCCGACCCCGGCCCGGCGCCAGGTGACGACGTCTTCCCCGGAGGCAGCGAGCAGCGTCGCCAGGTCGGCCAGCGCGCGGGCCCGAGCGGCCTCCGACGGCGTCAGCCGGGCGTCCATCCGGGCCACGCGCAGGTGCCCGCCGCGCGGATCACGCAAGCAGAAGCCGTCCTCGGCTACCGGCACCCCCGCCGGCGACCATGAGACCGCGCTGCCGTCGAGCAGGTCGGACAGGGCCAGCGGAAGGCTCTCCGGGTCCCGCACCAGCCGGGCGGCGAGCTGCAGCGCCCTGGTCGGCGGATCGGCCAGGCCGTGGACGTCGGCGGGACGGACCGTCGCGCGGCGTCCGCCCCCGGCCGCGACCGCCGCTGCCAGGTCCTCCTCGGTCAGTTCCGGCGGAGCGTCGGCCACAAAGTCGTCGACCGCGCCGGCCACGACGGGGTGGACCTGCACCGACAGGATGTTGACCGACAGGTCGGCCAGGCTCCCGGCGAGCGCGGCCAGCCGGCCCGGCTCGTCATCAACAACGGTACGAATGTGCCAAAGCGTCACGAAGTCCCCCTGGAGTCATCTGGCGTCCCCGGGTTGCGGCAGTGGAGCCGGTGACGGGACCAATCCTCGGCGGACCGGATTACGGGATCGTTCCAGGAGGGTGACCGCAGTCAGAAAACGAAGAATGTCCGAGTGGACTGAGTCACAACACTGTCGGTGAACACCCAGTACCATGGCAGAACGTGCAGTTTCTCCAGGCCTCCGGCGGCCCGAATACGCCGACAGCTGACCTGACCTACAACGACGTCTTCATGGTCCCGGCCCGGTCGGACGTCGGCTCCCGCCTCGACGTCGACCTCCGCACCGTCGACGGGATCGGTACGACCATCCCGCTCGTCGTCGCGAACATGACCGCGATCGCCGGACGCCGGATGGCCGAGACCACCGCCCGCCGCGGTGGGCTGACGATCATTCCGCAGGACATCCCGCTGGACGTCGTCGCGAGCGTCGTCGAATGGGTCAAGCAGCGACACGTCGTCTACGAGACGCCGGTGACGCTGAACCGCCACGACACGGCCGGTGACGCGCTGGCGCTCATCCACAAGCGTGCCCACGAGGCCGCGATCGTGCTCGACGGTGACCGGCCGGTCGGCGTCGTCACCCCGGCCGACTGCTCCGGCGTCGACCGGTTCACGCAGGTCGAAGAGGTGATGAGCAGCGAGCTGCTGACGATCACCGAGGGCACCCCGATGGACAAGGCCTACGGGACGCTCCACGACTCCCGCCGCAGGCTGGCGCCGGTCGTGAACGCCGACGGCGGCCTGGTCGGCGTCATCACCCGCACCGGAGCCCTGCGCAGCACGCTCTACACCCCGGCGCTGGACGCGAACGGGAAGCTGCGGGTCGGCACCGCGATCGGCATCAGCGGCGACGTCGCAGGCAAGGCGCGTGCGCTGCTCGACGCCGGAACGGACGTCCTGGTAGTGGACACCGCACACGGTCACCAGGAGAAGATGCTCGCCGCCGTCCGCGCGGTTCGCTCGATCGACCCGCACGTCCCGGTCGTCGCGGGCAACGTGGTCACGGCCGCAGGCACGAAGGACCTCATCGACGCCGGCGCCGACATCGTCAAGGTGGGCGTCGGCCCGGGCGCCATGTGCACGACGCGGATGATGACCGGCGTCGGCCGTCCGCAGTTCTCCGCGGTCCTGGAGTGCGCCGCGGAGGCCCGCAGGCACGGCAAGCACGTGTGGGCCGACGGCGGCGTCCGACACCCGCGTGACATCGCGCTCGCGCTGGCGGCCGGTGCCGCCAACGTGATGGTCGGCTCCTGGCTGGCCGGCACCTACGAGAGCGCCGCCGACCTGCAGCAGGACGGCGACGGACGGCTCTACAAGGTGTCGTTCGGCATGGCGTCGTCCCGCGCGGTCCGGCACCGCACCCGCACCGAGTCGGCGTTCGACCGTGCCCGCAAGGCACTGTTCGAGGAGGGCATCAGCTCCGGGAAGATGTACATCGACCCCGAGCGGCCGGGCGTCGAGGACGTCATCGACCAGATCGTCGCCGGTCTGCGGTCGGCCTGCACGTACGCGGGCGCCACATCACTGGAGGAGCTGCACGAGCGGGCCGTCGTCGGCATCCAGTCCACCGCCGGTTACGACGAGGGCCGACCGCTCCGCACGAGCTGGTAGCCGTCGGCTCCGCCATACTTCGTGCCCATGCCCGTCGATGCGCTCGTCGCCGCGGTCCGCTCCGGCCTCGTGGAGGTAGCGGACCCGGCGAAGGCGCCCGGCATGCAGGCCTACATGAAGTCGACGATGCCGTTCCTCGGCGTCCAGAAGACACCGCGGGCCGCGGTGCTCAAGCTCGTCTTCAACGATCACCAGCTCGCGGACCGCAACGAGTGGGAAGCCGCGGTCCGCGAACTCTGGCACGGCGCCACGTACCGCGAGGAGCGCTACGCCGCGATCGCGCTGACCGGCCACCGGAGCGCTCGCCCCTACCAGGACCGGGAGACGCTGCCGCTCTACCGCGAACTGATCGTCGACGGCGCCTGGTGGGACTACGTCGACGAGCTCGCGAGCAACCGCGTCGGCCCGATCCTGCGCGCCGACCGGCACCACGTCGAGCCGTTGATCCGCACCTGGAGCACCGACCCTGACAAGTGGCTACGCCGGACCGCGATCCTGTCCCAGCTCACGTTCAAGGCCGACACCGACCTGGCGCTGCTCGCCGACGTGATCGAACCGAACCTCACCGACCGTGACTTCTTCCTGCGGAAGGCGATCGGCTGGGCGCTGCGGCAGTACGCCTGGACCGACCCGGGCTGGGTCCGCGCCTACGTCGACGCGCACGAGGATCGGCTTTCCCCCCTCTCCCGCCGGGAAGCGCTGAAGAATATGTGACATGGACGTCACCGAAGGCGCACTGCTGTGGAGCCCGAGCGACCAGGTCCAGGCCCGCGCCCACATCACCGCGTACCAGAGCCGCATCGGCCTCGACGGCGACTACGACACCCTCTGGCAGTGGTCGGTAACCGACCTCGAAGGCTTCTGGAACTCGATCTGGACCCACTTCGACGTCCTCGGCTTCCACGCGAACGGCCCGGTCGTCACCGGCCACGAGATGCCCGACGTCCACTGGTTCGCCGGCAGCACGCTCAACTACGCCCGCAACGCGCTCCGGCACGACCCCGCGCGGGTTGCCCTGATCGCCACCGACGAGTCCGGTGAACGCCGCCCGATCACGTACGGCGAGCTGAACCGCGAGGTGGCCCGGGTAGCCGCCGGCCTGCGCGAACTCGGCGTCGGCCAGGGTGACCGGGTCGCCGCCTACCTGCCGAACATCCCGGAGGCCGTGATCGGCTTCCTCGCCACCGCGAGCCTCGGGGCGATCTGGTCGTCCTGCTCACCCGATTTCGGCGTCTCCGCGGTCGTCGACCGCTTCGCCCAGATCGAACCCGCGGTACTTCTCGCCGTCGACGAGTACCGGTACAACGGCCGGTCCTTCGACCGGAGCGACGCTGTCGCGTCGATCGCCGCTGCCCTGCCGAACCTCCGCGCCCTGGTTCTCGTAGCCGATTTGGACGCCGTCCCGGGCACCGCCGCAGTCTCCTGGGCCTCGCTGGGCGCCGGGACGTCCGCTCGCGAGCCGGAGTTCACCGAGGTCCCGTTCGAACATCCGCTCTGGGTGCTCTACTCGTCCGGCACCACCGGCCTGCCCAAACCGATCGTCCAGGGCCACGGTGGCATCGTGCTGGAGCACCTCAAGGAACTGTCGCTGCACGTTGACGTCGGCCAGGACGACACCCTGTTCTGGTTCACCACGACCGGCTGGATGATGTGGAACCTGCTGGTCGGCGGCTTGCTCGTCGGCTCGACGACCGTGCTCTACGACGGCAGCCCGGCCCATCCCGACCCGCTGGCGCTCTGGCGGCTCGCGGCCGACACCCGCATCACCCACTTCGGGGTGAGCGCGGCGTTCCTCACCGCCGGCGCCAAGCAGGACCTGCGCCCGGCCGACGAGTTGGACCTGTCCGCGTTGCGCTTCGTGGGCTCGACCGGGTCGCCGCTCCCGCCCGAGGGTTTCGCCTGGGTGTACGAGCGGGTCGGCTCCGACGTCCTGCTCGGGTCGGTCTCCGGCGGCACGGACGTCTGCACCGCGTTCCTCGGCTCGGTGCCGCTGCTGCCGGTGCGCGCGGGCGTGCTGCCCTGCCGCCAGCTCGGCGCTCGCGTCGAGGCGTACGACCCCGCAGGCAAGCCGCTCGTCGACGAAGTCGGCGAGCTCGTGGTCACCGCGCCGATGCCGTCGATGCCGGTCATGTTCTGGAACGACGCCGACCGCTCCCGGTACCGCGAGGCGTACTTCGACATGTTCCCGGGTGTCTGGCGGCACGGCGACTGGGTCCGCATCCGCCCCGACGGTGGTGCGGTGGTCTACGGACGGTCCGACTCGACGCTCAACCGGGGTGGCGTCCGGATGGGCACCGCCGACTTCTACCGGATCGTCGAGGGTTTCGCCGAGATCGCGGACTCGCTGGTCGTCGACACCGGGCAGCTCGGCTCGGAAGGCCGGCTGCTGCTCTTCGTCGTTCCCGCGGCCGGCGAGACGCTGGACGACGAGGTGATCGCCCGGCTGCGCTCGACGCTGCGCTCGGAGCTGTCTCCGCGCCACGTCCCGGACGAGACCCGCGTGGTCCGCGGCGTACCCAGGACGCTGTCCGGCAAGAAGCTGGAGGTGCCGGTGCGGCGGATCCTGCTCGGCGCCGACCCGGACAAGGTCGCGAACCGTGGTGCGCTGGTCGACCCCGACATCCTCGACGAGTACCGGCCGTAGGCTGGTTCCGTGGTCGAGATGAGCCGGGAGCGTTTCGAAGAACTCGTCGGAGATGCACTGGACGCCATTCCCGCGGAGTTGCTCGACCGGATGAGCAACGTTGTCGTCCTGGTCGAGGACGACGCTCCCGAGCCAGGGCTGCTCGGGCTCTACGAGGGCCACGCGCTGACCGACCGTGGGTGGGACTACTCCGGCGTGCTCCCGGACCGGATCACGATCTTCCGCAACCCCACGCTCAGGATCTGCGAGACCGAGGAAGACGTGGTCGACGAGGTCGCGATCACCGTCGTCCACGAGATCGCCCACCATTTCGGCATCCCGGACGAGCGCCTGCACGAACTCGGTTGGGCCTGAGAGTCTCCGCTGGCTGGTGGGTTCTACCCTGAAGCCACTGTCAGTGGAGGGAAAACCATGCGCTCTGAACTGTTCGCCGCCTCGAACATGGAGCAGGAGTCGGCGCAGCCGGGCCTGCGACTGCAGAACTCGAAGCTTCTGAAGGTGGAGCTGCGCGGCGAGGTGTTCGCCCGAGTCGGCTCGATGGTCGCGTACCAGGGAAACGTCCAGTTCCAGGCCCAGGGCTCCGGTGGGCTCAGCAAGTTCCTGAAGTCGAAGCTCACCGGTGAGGGCGTCCCGCTGATGAAGGCGGTCGGCCACGGTGACGTTTTCCTCGCCGACGCCGCATCCGACATCTACTTGATCGACCTCGAGGGCCCGCACGACGGTCTGACGATCAACGGCGCGAACGTGCTCGCGTTCGAGCCGACGCTGCAGTGGGACATCAAGATGGTCCAGGGCGCAGGCATGTTCTCCGCACAGGGTGCGTTCAACACGGTCTTCTCCGGCCAGGGTCGGATCGCGGTCACCTGCAAGGGCACGCCGGTCGTCCTGCGGGTCGACCAGCCGACCTACGCCGACCCGCAGGCGGCGGTGTGCTGGTCGGCGTCGCTGCAGACCGGGTACCACCGCGCCGACCAGCTCGGCCTGGGCACGCTGCTCGGCCGCACCACCGGTGAGGCGTTCACGATGAGCTTCGCCGGCCAGGGCTTCGTCGTGGTGCAGCCGTCCGAGCAGCCGGCCGGGTTCGGCGCCGGCGGTGGCGGCCAGCAGAGCAGTAGCGGCGGCGTGCTCGGTGGTCTGTTCGACTGACGCCGTACATACGTCGGGCCGCGACCTCTTCCGAGGTCGCGGCCCGATCTTGTCTCGCATGCGTTCCCGGCCAATTGGGCCGAGACACGACGCCGCGCCGCGCGGGGCGCGCCGGGGCGCTGTCGGCCGCCGCGCGGCAGGGTGCCGGCGGCTAGTCGGTGTGGAGACCGCAGCCCTCGCAGCGGCGCCACGCCACCTGGTCGGCGGCCGCCACGGCGTCGCGGCCGGCGTCGTCCAACAGGCAGCAGGTGAGACACGGCTGGCCGTAGGCCGGCAGCGTGTACGCGTAGCAGCAGGTACGCCGCAGCAGCAGCGGACGCCACCCCTGCCCTTCATCCAGTTCGGCGATCTCGACCAGCCCGTCGGCAGCCGGAGGGAGAATCGACAGCAGCTGCCGCACGGTGTCGGCACGATCGGCGAGCAACGCCGGATCGGCGGTCGCGGCCGGGTAGCCCATCGACTGTGCGACCGTGCCCCACAGCGGTCGCGGGCCGCCTCCGCGCAGCGACCGGAACGCTTCGACGGCAGGCACTAGGTGGTTCTCGACCAGCGTTCGCCGCAGGACGTCGAGCACTTCCCGCTCGGTGGCGACGACGTCCACGCCGGACTCGCCGGCCATCGGATCGTCGGGCAGCACCGTGTAGTGCAGCGCGAGGAACTCCAGCGTCGGCTCGCCGTCCGGCTCGATCTGGACGCACACTCGCGACTGCGAGACGTCCACGACCCGGCGCTCGGTGACCCAGCGGCCGACGGCGACGTCGATCAGCGCCCAGGTATACGCCTTGAACGCGAGCGCCGACGCGACCGGGAGCCGGGCGCTGCCGTGCCGGTCCCCGTAACGCACGATCCAACTGCGGAGCGCGTGCGCGTCAGCGAGGAGATGCACGGCAGGTCGAGGCGCGATCGAGGGCGGCAGCGTCATCGCACGACCCCCACATCGAGGCACCCTCTGGACCTTGTCATGAGGTTAGGTTAGCCTAACCGCACCAGAGAGGGAACTGCTGGGGTACGAGGGGAGCCGTACCTAGTTTGTCACCTTTGGTACGCCCGGCCGGGCGACTCAGCCCCGCCCGGCCGGGCGTGTTTCACTTCCCGGCGCTCTCAGAGGCCCGGTCGGAGCCCGCCCCAGCTGCGGCACGCCCAGCGCCCGTCCTCCTCGTCGAGGACAATATGCCCGGTATTCGGTAAATGATGCGTCAGGGCCCACGTCGGCTCTATCTGGGCGAGTCGCGAGACGGCGAGACGGGTTGCCGCGCCGTGGCTGACGACCACCGCGGCGCCGTCGTCCAGGCTCACCACCACCTCGTCGAGTGCTCCGAGCCAGCGGCCGAGCACCTCGGCACCGGACTCACCACCGCCGGGGCACCGGTTCTCCAGCTCCGCGCGTACCAACCAGGACGCGTAGACGTCGTCGAACGCCTCGTGCGCCTCGGCGTCCCGCCGGTCGTGGAGGTCACCGAGGTACGACTCCTTGAAGCCGTCGTGCACCCGTAAGTCGAGCTCGCGAGCGGCGGCCAGCGGCTCTGCCGTCTGCTGGGCACGAGTCATCGTCGACGACCACACCGACCGCACGTCCTCGTCGGCCAGCGACGCGACGAGCTTTTCGGCCTGTTCCCGGCCCTGCTCGGTGAGCTCGGGCCCGGGAACGGTGCAGTGCAGGCTTCCGATCGCGTTGGCCTCGCTCTGCGCGTGCCGGACGATGATCAGCCTTCGAGAGCCTCGCCGCCGCATCACGCCCCGCCGACGCGGACGCGGTCCAGCCACGCCGCGGCGTCGGCGAAGTCGTCGTCCGACGGCTCGGCGCGTCCGTCACCCTCGTGATCGGCACCGGCCCGCGGATAGGAGCCGAGGAACCGCACGTCGGCGCACACCCGTCGCAGACCCATCAGCGCCTCGCCCACCCGCGCGTCCTCGATGTGGCCGTCACAGTCGAGGAAGAAGCAGTATCTGCCCATCCGCTCCTTGGTCGGACGCGACTCGATGCGGGTCAGGTTGATCCCGCGGACGGCGAACTCGGTCAGCACCTCGAGCAACGCGCCGGTGCGGTCGTGCGCGATAAAGGCGACCAGCGACGTCACGTCGGCCCCGGTCGGCGCCGGCGGACGCCCCGGCAGGGTGACGAGGACGAAGCGCGTGACGGCCGCCGCGTTGTCGGCCACGTTGACGGCCAACTCGACCAGCCCGTGACGCTGTCCGGCCACCGGCGCGCACACCGCTGCGTCCCAATCCCCCCGGACGACGCCCTCGGCGGCGTCCGCGGTGGACGACGACGCCACGAGCTCGGCCGCCGGGACGTGCTCGCGCAGCCAGCCCTGGCACTGGGCGAGCCCGTGGGGATGCGACGCGACGTTCTTGAGCGACCCAAGATCGGCGCCAGGAGCGGCGTACAGGTTGAACGTGACCGGGAGCAGGACCTCACGGTTGATCATCAGCGGCTTACCGCTGACCAGACCGTCCAGGGTCGGCGGCACCGCGCCCTCGACCGAGTTCTCCAGCGGCACCAGCGCGGCGTCGGCCTCACCGTCCCGCACCGCACGGAGCGCCTCGGGCACGGTCACCATCGGGACTAGCTCGGCGTCGGCTGCCTCGGGGACCATTCGGAGCGCTTGCTCGGTGAACGTGCCGGAGGGTCCCAGATAGGCATATCGGGTGAGCGCAGCAGACATGCCCGGAGCCTATCCGGACGGCAGGCCACCCCGAGACGACATTTCGGGCTAGCCCGCGCGAAGGGGAACCGCTGCGGATCAGACCCGGTGGAAGAACGTCAGGGACCCCAGTACCGATCCGCCGACGCGGAGCGGTGTCGCGATCGCGTCGAGCGTCCACGTGCTAGTGCCCGATCGAATGCGCATCAGGCCCCGCGCCAGCGCGCCGGTCGACAGCGCGAAGAGCGGCGGGATACGTTCCACCTCGTCCGGGCGCAGACGCGTGCGGGCGGCGCTGAAATCGATCAGGTCGATGACGTCTTCGAGTAGGCCGCGCCCGACGAGGCCGCCCCTGGCCGATACGACGCCGAGCACGGCATGACAGGTCGAGGACGCAGCCAGGACGACACCATCCCGGTCGAGTAACAGGCAGGGCTCTTCGGCTTCACTCACCGTCTGCAGCCAGTTCTCCAGCGGCCGGACGCCTCCGACAAGTCGCAACGTCGGGACGACATCCGGGGCCACCTCGGAGGCAGCGACGGACATGTCGATGTGGGTCATGTGGGCGTGAGCCCTCCTCCCGACGGACTGCCGGCCCGCTCCGCCGGGCGAAGGGCAGTACCGCCCGATCCGGTGCCGGCCGCCGTTCACCAGCCTGTGGGCGGAACTACCCGTCCGTCGGTCCGCTGAAGCCCTTCGCTGCGGATTCGATGTGCGTGTACCTCCATGCGCCCATCACCAGAGTAGACGGCATTACAGCATGCGTGCAGGGGAGCGACAAAGAGTGGCGTCACCCCGAATGGTTGTCCCGCTGGGTGGGACGGATGTGTCACATTGGGCGCTCTGGTCGTACCAGGTATCAGCAGTTTCGGGTTCCGTCTCACCGGCGCGGGACTTGATCGATTGCGGAATCCGCGAAATCAATGGGCGGTGGCGAGCGAATTCTTGAATTGGATTCAAAGAATGCGACCTGATGGCCTCGGTGACCGACTAGTCCCCGGGCTGACCGCCGCGCCGACCCCCACCGAACGGCCGATCACCAAGGTTTCCGTCGACCGGCCGTCCGGGGGCCGCCTCCAGCGGCGGGGCTCGCGCCGCCCCTTTGTGGCGGCGCGGTGCGCGCGGCCGCCGCTGTGCCGCTGTGCCGCGAAACGGTAGATCCGATGCTGGAGCGCGCGGCTGCGGTGCCGGCTCAGCGCCGCGGAACGATGTGGCCTCGGGCTCGCTCTCGCGAGCCGCCGAGCGCATCGTTGCGAGGCGCGGGCCACCCAGCGCGGCGAGTGGACGCATCTGGGGGACCTATAGGGCGCCTGGATGCGCCCACTTTGGATACAACGGAAGCGGCAGCCCGAGCTCCGCGCCGGGGGGTGCAGTAGAGGGCGCCGTGGCCGGAAGGCCGCCGTGGCATACGAAACCGGGGTGTACGC